>JAXHTB010000279.1:0-5416 GCA_034190185.1 Spirochaetota bacterium
AAGAAATTAATATTGGAAAACTGCCTTATCAGGCCATCTTAAGCATGTTAATGATCCTCCATAAACCGCTCCTGTATCTATTCCAATTATATTCTTTTCTACATCAAAATACACATTTCGCCTAACGCCAGTAATATAATTCGTTGGTGTATGACCAAAAATTATGGTTTTATTCCATCTCTTATTTGATTTAAAAAACTTATCTCTGATCCATATCATATCCCTCTCAAGCTGTTTATTAATATCCTTAATTTCTGGGTCAAATCCGGCATGGACAGCAATAAAATCCTCCACCTCAAAAAAATATCTCAATTTTTTATAAAATTCCAGATGCTTTTTAGGCAGTTTAAAGCTACCGCAGTTTTTTTTATAACTCTTTACCGTCTCTCTACCTCCATTAAGGAAATAAACACCAGAGCTGTCTTCACCATTTATATACTTTAACAACATAGATTCATGATTTCCAGTTAGAAATATAGATTTATATATCTTTGAAATTGACAATAGATATTCTATAACACCATAAGAATATTCACCACGATCTATATAATCTCCTAAAAATATTAAGATATCATCCTTATTCACCTCTTTCCGAATAATATTAAAAAGATTAACGAGATTATCCAAGCATCCATGGATATCACCAATTATATAATACATATTAGTAATCCTAATTCTATTAATTTTATCCCTCATCAAGCTTAGGTTTTTCTACACTATTATATTTCATCTATAGTAATAAGTAAAATTAAAGAGTTGACCTTTTGATCATATCAGAGTAAATATGAATCAAGAATTAAAATTCCTACTTAAAGATAAAATGACCTTTCCGTAGATCATTTTGCTGCATAATATTTAAACTTAATAAATTACATCCATACAATTTATTAAAATACAGTTGCAGTTAAACATTTAGTCTCTATTGTGGAAGAATAGATATAATAGTACTATATCGAATTACATCTAAATTATAGACTTACATATATATTTGCAACAATAAAAGAACTGCTTTGAGGTGTAAATTGATTATAAAAGATCAAATAAAAGAGATAGTTGAAAACTCATTAGAAAAAGCAATAAAAGAAAATAAATTTGCCCCACTTGATTTTCCAGAAGTCAAGATAGAATATCCAAAAGAAGAAAAGTTTGGAGATTATGCCACAGCTCTTGCATTAGAATCTGCAAGAATCTTAAAAAAATCCCCCATTGAGATCGGAAATACCCTAAAAGAATATATTGAAGAATCTGATCTTATAGAAAAGGTGGATATTGCAAAACCTGGATTCATAAATATATTTCTATCAACTAACATACTTCATCAAACACTCTTATTTATATTAGAAGAAGAGGAAAATTACGGCAGATTTACAAAGAACAATCCCAATAAAATTAACATTGAATTTGTATCAGCAAATCCGACAGGACCACTAAACATAGTCTCAGCCAGAGCTGCTGCTTTAGGCGACACCCTGGCAAATCTGCTGGAGGCTTGCGGCGATATCGTTGACAGGGAATACTATATTAACGATCACGGCAATCAGGTATATCTACTGGGTAAATCTGTACTCTATCGTTACTGGGAGTCATTAGGAAAAAGTGTCGATTTCCCAGAAGACGGTTATCATGGCGATTATATCAGTGATATTGCAGAATATTTAAAAAAAAATTACAAAGATAAAATAGAATCATTTAAAGATGAGGACGAACTTATCGATTTTTTTGCTCAAAAGGCTGTTGAATATAACATTGAAGGACAAAAAAGGGATCTTGAAAGATTTAATGTTAAATTTGATATATGGTATAGTGAAAGGAGCCTGCATAAAGAAGAGCATGTCCCCAATGCCTTGGGAAAATTAGAATCATGCGGTAAGATATATATAGAAGATGGGAAAAAAACATTCAAGTCAACCGAATATGGAGATGATAAGGACAGAGTCGTTGTAAGAGACGATGGAAGACCTACATATCTACTAGCTGATATAGCGTATCATATTGATAAAATTGATAGAGGATACGATTTATTAATAGATATCTGGGGGCCAGATCATCATGGCTATATAGCACGTATTATTGGGGCCATGAAGGCTTTAGGTTATGAAGATCACCGACTCAATATTCTAATAGCTCAACAGGTTAATCTTATAATGAAGGGTGAAGCTGTCAGAATGTCAAAAAGACTTGGAAAATACTCTACAATGAACGAATTGATAGATGAAATAGGAACAGATGTTGCCCGTTACTTCTTTATTATGAGATCTTTGGAAAGTCATCTTGATTTTGACCTAGAGCTTGCTAAAAGAGAAAGCTCTGAGAATCCGGTCTTCTACTTACAGTATGCCCATGCAAGAATCTGCTCAATCTTTCGTGAAGCGGAAAAAAGGGGAATCAATTATAATCCCTCTAATTCATCAATTGAATTCCTAAATAATCCAGAAGCAGCAACACTGCTTAAAACAATTTTGATATTCCCTGAAGAGGTTATTGATGCGGCAAATTCTCTTGAACCCCACAGAATTGCAAATTTCCTTTTGAAATTAGCCAGGGTATTTCATAAATTTTATACAGAGCATAGAGTCATTTCAGATAACATTGATAAAACAAATACCTACCTTTCAATCTGCGGTTGTGTAAGGATAGTATTAAAGAATGGTTTAGGACTACTTGGTGTCTCTGCACCAGAGAGAATGTAAGCAGGAGGATTTAAGCTTTCTGTTTTCAATATCTTTGAATTGATTTAATATATACAAAAAAATTAAGAGGATAAGTAAATTAAGTGAAAAAGATCGCAATTATCTCAACCGGAAGTGAACTAATGTACGGGAATGTTCATGAGGCTAACTGCCACTTCATTTCTAGCAAGCTTTTCTGTACAGATTTCAGAGTAATTCTTCATATTACTGTTGGCGATGAAATTGAAGAACTCGAATATGCTGTTAAAGAGGCCGTTAAAAAAGCAGATATTGCAATAATAACTGGAGGTTTAGGCCCAACAGATGATGATCATACTCTAAATATTCTACAGGGAATATACAACTTCGAAACAGTACTATATGAACCTGGCCGAAAGAAGATGGAAGAGATATTCAAGTCAATAAATAGAACAGTTTCTGCAAGCGATCTGAGACAGGTTACAGTTCCGAAAAACGCAGTTATCTTTGATAATGATGTGGGACTAGCCTCAGGTTTCGCATATACAGAGAATAAAAGCACTATAATTGCTATGCCAGGTGTGCCTTCGGAAATGAAGAATATGTTTGAAAATAAGGTTTTACCCTACTTACAACAGAAATATAGCTCAGAAACAAAAAAAAGCCTCACAATCAGAACAGTTCTAATCAGAGAAGCAGAAGTAAATAACCTGCTAAAGGATATGAATATTGAATTTGATAATATTGTTTGGGGAATCACAACGGAATGGGGTATGAATACTGTTACCTTTGTCCAGAAAGGTAATTTGGAATTCCCTGCAGATAAAATATACAAAGAATCTATAAGGATTTTTGGCGATTGCTTGCTTTCCCAAGAGTCACTAAATCTTGAGACTGATCTAGTTTATTTATTAAAAGAAAAAAAGATGACCCTATCAATAGCCGAATCATGCACAGGAGGTCTCGCCGCAAAAAGAATAACTGATGTTCCTGGTTCATCAGAGGTTTTCCTTGGTGGAGTAATTGCATATAATAATAGCGCAAAAAAAAAGATGCTTGATGTTTCTGAAGATTCATTAAATAATTATGGTGCTGTCAGCGAAGCAGTTGCAAAAGAGATGGCAATAGGTGTACGTGACAAATTTAACTCAAGTATAAGCATATCAATTACAGGAATAGCAGGACCCAGTGGAGGATCTGTGGAAAAACCTGTAGGTACTGTGTGTTTCGGATTTGCCACATCAAACAGGATAGAATCTTTTACAAAAGAGATTGCATCATTCAGAGAAAGGGTTAGATCGTTCTCTAGTCAGCATGCCCTAGATCATGTCAGGCAATTTTTAAAAAAACTATAAACTGACTTACATCTGAGAAAATCTGCAATATTAAAATCAATAGAACCTTGATAATAATCCCGAATTATTCAATAAGGATTAATATATTAACACATAGATATTGAGAGAATAATGATGAAGAAAATATTTCCACAGTTGATCATATCAATATTAATGATACTAACTGCTCAACCGTTATTATCATCTATCGATTCTAGCGCCCTTTTCGAGCAGGGGATGAAAGCTTTGAATTCTGGTAACTATCGCTCTTCTGAACTGCTATTTAGGAAAATAATTGAAGCTGACGATGGATTATATAAGGATCGGGCATGGTTTAATCTAGCTCTATCTATATTCCATCAGAAAAAATATAAATCAGCAATTTTTGAGCTTAATAGATTTCTGTCCATTTGTACAACCTCTGATTTATGCTCTGAAGCCAGATTCTGGATTGCAGAATCCCATTTTTTTCAAAAAAAATATATCAAGGCGATTGAAGAATATAAACGATTTATATCCCAGAGTAAAAATCAATCTACAATATCTACTGCTTATGACAGGATTGGTAGAATATATTTTGAACAAAAAAGATATGACGAGGCGATAATTGAATGGGAAAAGGCAAAAAAGATCAGCAAAGATAAAAAAATAAATAATTTACGAACATTATATATTGGCGAGGCCTTATTTAATGATGGAAAATTGAAAAAGGTTATAATTTTACTTAAGAAACTAATTAATACCAAAATAGAAAAAACTATTGCAGCACGCTCAAGGCTTATCCTTGGTAGAGCATATCAGTTAATGAATAAACACCGTAAAGCGCTGTTAACATTTAATGATATAAAAGAAAATTTATTAAATGAACCCCCTTTTTACAATTCATACTATTACAAAGCAATTTCATCGATCTCACTAGGTAATATAAGCTCTGCGAAAATTCACCTAAAATCTTTTATACTTATTGGAAAAAATTCTACATGGTATTACGAAGCAAAATATGAACTTGGAGCAATATTAATAAAAGAAGGCAAAGATAATGAAGCTATTAAAATTCTGGAAGAAGTAAGAAATTCAACCACAAAACAGGAACTAAAAGGTAAGACATCTGTAATTCTAAGTAAATTATATTTCAATAGAAATCCAGAAGAAGCTATAACATACATTCATGAAGCTATAAATTTAAGCAATGAAAAAGATAAAATCGATTCATTATTCCTTTTAGGCAAAGCATATATTCATATCAAGAGATATAATGATGCGCTTTTGACCTTAAAACACTTAATAGATGATTATCCATACAACAAAAAAAAGGACAATATCCAATTCCTAATAGCAAGAGTCTATCTTGAACAAGGGGATATGGTGAAAGCTATTGAAGAATTTGAAAAAATAAAAGAGATAAATCCATTCTCCAGGTATATAAAAGAATCA
>JAXHTB010000028.1:0-18622 GCA_034190185.1 Spirochaetota bacterium
GAGGAGTGAAGTGAATATAGTAAATCGCTGCATAGTTAAAAGATTTTCTGCCCAAGCCATTCTCATTTTGCCCTGAATCCTCAACTGAAACCTTGAACCAGTCAGTAAGAAGCAAATAACCATACATCCTATAAAGAATTAACTATATTTTGACATATAAATTAATTTGATTAATTCTGTGGAACCGACGATGGTGGCGCTTTATATTTAGAATAATCAGGGGTATCATCCATAGACTCCCACTGATTTTTAATTATCCCGACATTCGATATATCAACATTCTTCCACCCTTTACTTGGAGGGTGAAAATGAAACACACCTTTTGTATGAAAACCTATTACATTCCCCATTCGTGAATAAATCAAGCTATTAAAGGGTGAGAAGAAGATGATTTTGTCTTCACATGTATAAACTTGATACATTCTACCCTTTTTATCGGTTGCTATCATTTTCTGAGTCCATTTTACATATTTTTCACAGATTTTATGTCGATTTTGGCTCTTATGATCTATAGAAGTTTTATCAGGGGTTACTGAGCACGACAAAATGATTGACAATATGCAAATAAATAGTAGACTTCTTACACAACTGTTCATTAGCATTATAGTTCTCCTTGAATTCTATTCATAACTGTTTAATTAGATATTAAATTTTTATTTAAAGATGTAAAGAATTTTACAAAAAAAATTAATATATAAAATAGCATTCCCTATAACATTCAAATATAATTCCGATATACTATAAGTAGCCTTTTGATAATAGTTTAATATATATGACTTTGTTGGATAAATGCTTAAAAATATAAATTATTTAATGTACATAAATATCATAAGCCTTCACTTTTATAATAAGTAGCGATATAACATCGGAGAAATATAGTGAATATAAAAAGGAGTAATCAAAAAATGCTGGTCCCGACAATAATTATGGCTGTGCTTGCTATTGTTCTGTTTGCTATAGGATATAATAAAGGGAATGGAGAACATATCACAGGTTTAAAATCAGCAATGAATATAATGCTTGAAATACTTCCATTATTGATCTGCGCTTTTATCATCGCCGGGATGATTCAAGTTCTAATACCAAATGAATCAATTTCAAAATGGATCGGAGCAGAATCAGGTATTAAAGGAATTCTGTTGGGAACCGTTGCTGGCGCTTTATCACCTGGTGGCCCTTATGTAAGTCTACCTATCGCTGCAGGATTATTACGATCAGGAGCAGGTGTTGGCACAATGGTAGCATTTATCACAGGATGGTCATTATGGGCGGTCTCCCGACTACCCATGGAAGTGGGAATATTAGGCTGGAAATTTACCCTAATCCGCATTGCAAGCACGTTCTTCTTCCCGCCGATTGCAGGATGGATAGCTCAAATCATTGTAAAAGAAATTTAATAGATTTTATTTTAGGATAAAATTCATGGATAAATCCAATCACTATTTGTACTATCTGGATAATAAAATTCATCTTGAGACTGACAGATCTTACAAAATCGGCAGAAATCCTGATAATGATATTAATCTATTAGAAAAAACAGTCTCTAGAGAACATGCAACTATTAAATGGCATGAAACTTCATTTATCATTGAAGATTTAAACAGCACAAATGGCACTTTTGTAAATAATGAAAAAATCATACAGAAAAAACTGAACAATAAAGATAAAATAACAATAGGTCCATTCAATCTAATATTCCGCACCTTCTATACAAACGATATCGATGTAAAAGAATTCGATAATGTCATATCCGATACCCTGATTCTGGAAAATATGGTGGCTAAAATCTTGAATGAGGTAAAAGATCAAAATGTTAAAGATCAAATTTTTGATCTAAAGTCCTTTTTAAATACTGCAAAAGAGAAAATGAATATTATTGCAAATAAGGATAAACTTACAAAACTCTATAACCGCAGGTACTTTGACGAAATCCTTCAAAACGAGATTGAAAGGGCAAGGAGATATCAGCATGGTTTATGTTTAATAATGATAGATATCGATCACTTTAAGAAATTCAACGATACTTACGGACACCAGAAAGGGGATGAGGTTCTTGCAGCAGTTGCTTTGATTATTACCGAAAATACACGAAAAAATGATATCATAGCCCGATATGGCGGAGAAGAGATCGTTATCATTCTTCCAGAAACACCAGTTCAAAATGCATCTATAGTAGCTGAGAAGATAAGACAGAGTGTGCAAAATGATTCATTAAAACGTGTGAATGTTGAGGTTACAGTAAGCCTGGGAGTCTCATTCTATAGTGATAGAATTGATACATCTGAAAAACTCCTAAAAGCTGCTGATGATGCATTGTATGCAGCAAAAGAAACAGGAAGGAACAGAGCCATCCTGAAAAAATAATACAATAATTCATTGTGCCTTTAATTCAATGGAATTGTCATATATAACATCATTCCTGAAAAAGCTAAGTTTAAAATAATATATTAGATTTAGATTCCTTCTGTGCAAATACCAATACTAATCCTAATAAAAGGGATAGAAAAAACTATACAAAAAATAGATATTACATATCAGATCCTTTCACATATACCTCTATATATGATGAGATTGATGCATGTATGAAACAGGTAGCCCTAACATAGTATAATTTAAATAAATTAACTTGAAATATAAGGAAATACAAATCCATTAAAACCAGAAGTTGTTAAATTATTGACAAATATTACTTAGGGATTATAGATATAATTTATATTTCATCAACCTGCATAAATTTACTTGTATGTTTTATTAGTCAAAAATTATGATGTACTTTGCATATCAAAATAATCATCAGATATAAATATTTTCTAAAAGATATAAGAGAAGTAAGCGCTGAACTATTGCGCTGATCTTAAACAATATAATCATTAAGGGGTGAAATATGGAAAATGTATTAAACAAGTTTGCAGAAGTTACAAAGGATCCTTATTCACATGTTGCAGAGATTAAGGATCAGAAAGGGAAAAAAATTATAGGATGTTTCCCCATGTATGTGCCAGAGGAGATAATCGACGCAGCAGGACTTATTCCTGTTGTTATTTGGAGAGGCAATGAGTCTGTAACATGGGGACATGCTCATGTTCCACCTTACGATTGCGGAATTACAAGAAGCTTTGTAGATGACGCTGTTAGAGGAAAACTCAGCTTTATGGACGGTATGGTTTTTCATGTCCGACAATGCCTCCAGGCGGGGGAATTCCCTTTAATAATAGAAAGAAACGTGAAACCTGAATATATGAAGGTATTATATCTCCCCCCTATTTATCAAGGAAATGCTGTAAAGTCATTTCTAATGGAAGACCTTGAACTCTTTAAAGAGTCACTAGAGGAGTACACAGGAAATAAAATAAGCGATGAAAGCCTTAATAAGAGTATTGAGACCTATAACAAAAACCGTAGTCTACTTGAAAGGGTCTACGAGATTAGAAGAAAAAAACCAGGGATACTAAAAGCCAAAGATGTTATGCAGATTGTATGGTCCAGCATGCTGATGCCCAAAGAGGATCATAATAAACTGCTCACTGAGCTAATAAGCAAGTTGGAAGATAAAACAGTTGAACCAGCACAAGACAAAATAAAGGTAATCCCTGTTGGTTGTCTTTGCCAGACCCTACAGTTTGATATCCTCAATCTGATAGAAGAGCTGGGCATGGAAATCCCTGACGATGACCTCTTTGTTGGATCAAGATACTTTGCAAACAAGGTCAGTGAAAACGGCAATCCATTAGAATCCCTTGCAGATCGATATCTTCAAAAATCACCTCTCTGTCCTACAAAGGGAGTATGGGATATACATTGGGGAGATGAAGCAATAAAGAAAATGAAGGATAATAATGCTAAAGGCATCATAAGTATAATTGTCAAATACTGCCCACCTCATGCCTGCTATTATCCTGATTTCAAAAGTAAAATGACTGAAAAAAATGTACCCGAACTTATGTTTGAAATGGAACATGAAGTCATTTCTCTGGAAGGAATAAAAACAAGATTACAATCATTTGCTGAGACACTAGGAGGTGTATAATGGAAGTTCAATATAAAATAAACCGTCTTAAAGCTACAAACAATATTAGACCAATGGTGGACAGACACTGGTCAGAACTTAGAATGGCCAAAGAGAGAGGGCAAAAAGTGGCATGGGCTTCAGGACCTACCTTCATGTTTCCATATGCAATGGGCATGAAATCACATTTCATGGCTGGATATGCATCATACGCTGGAGGTATTGGAGCAGCAGAAGAGGTGCTAAAGGTGGCAGAAATGACTGGAGATCTTCCTGAAACATGTTCCTACCACCGCCTTCATATGGGCATGGCAGAGGCAGTTAAAAGAGATATCCCTATAAATCCAGACGCAATTCTTCCATTGCCAGATATAATGATATCAGGTCGGTTCTGCACAGAGATGTCTCATTATGCTGAGGGCCTATATAGAAGGTTAGATGTCCCGATAGTGCCTGTTGAGCTTCCCCCCTCATACAATAAGGAGGATGTGCCAAGAATTAAAAAATTTGTATATAATCAGTTTAAAGAGGTGCTCATTCCAGCGCTTGAAGATATTTGCGGGAAGCCATTCGATTATGACAGGCTTAGCGAAATCCTAAGCATTCTTAAAGAAACTGCAACTATAAGAAACAAATGCTGGGAATTCTTTCAAACAAAGCCCTCCACATGGACACTCTGGGATTATGCTATATCTATGGCCCCTGTTATCTACATGATGGGGGATCCTGAAGGCATTCCTTTTTATGAAAACCTTCTACAGGAATTGCAGGAAAGAAGGGATAACGGCATCCCTGCCATGTCTCCAGATGGTGAAAAATACAGGATATATTGGGACGGATGGATTCCATGGGCATTTTTGGGGAAATTTATGCGTAAATTTACTCCCAATGGTGCATTATGTCTTTGTGGAAGATACCCCTGGGAGATGTTTCCGCATCCTGAGCGGATGGACCCAGAGCATCCAATAGAAACATATGTGGATGTTTTCTGGGGAGAGGATAGCCCCAGATGTTTTTCTTCCAAGTCTCCAAAGGGATCTATTGAGCTTATTAGTGAACTGATAGAAGATTACTCCATAGACGGCATGGTCATGTTCTCCTCAAAGTCGTGCAGGGTATGGAATTTATCCCAAATGGATATGATCGATGCTCTTGAAAAGAGACACGGCATTCCGGGAGTAGTTATTGATGCTGATATGATAGATCCAGCTATGCTATCCGATTCCCAAATTGACACCAGATTACAGGCGTTATTTGAAACTATAGATGGAATCAGGAACAGATAAAAAATATAATTTTAGAAATCATTGCGATGATATCCCTTTGCAGTTTACGATTGACTGTCAACGATATTCAGTTAGCGGTTTTGAAAACAAATAACTATTATAAATCATAAACCGCACCAAAATATGGCAATCGATTAAAATAATGATTTATAGGTTAAATTTAGTGCCCTCCAGGCGAGCTTTAAAGAGCTGAAACAAAGGTGATAAGGAGATTTATAAGATATGGAGATAACATTAAATATTTCCATTTTCCTTTCTTTATTATCCCCCTTATCTCCTTTTCTTACATATTTTTTATCTTAAAACTGTACAAAAACAAAATAATGCAAATTCCTATACTATTAAATTAAGGAGGAAAAAATGGAGCTTTCTCTTAATGAAGAACAGGAGATATTAAAAAGCAGCGCAAGAAATTTTCTTAAGGAAGAATGTCCATCTAGCGTTGTTATTGAGCTGGAAGATGATGAAAAAGGATTTATACCTGAACTCTGGCGCAAAATGGCGGACCTAGGATGGATGGGCTTAATACTCCCTCCTGAATACGGCGGAAGCGGAGCTGATTTCCTTTATTATACAGTGCTTTTAGAGGAGATGGGAAGAGCCTGCATGCCTAGCTGGTTCTTCTCCACTATTGCCCTTGGCGCACAGATTATACTTGATACCGGGACAGATGACCAGAAAAGCATGCTTCTGCCTTCAATTGCAAGTGGCGATTCAGTCGGCACACTAGCACTAATAGATCCTAAGTCTTCTTATGATGTCAGAGATATTCAAATGACCTCAAAGAAGGATGGAGATGATTATATTTTAGACGGCATAAAACTTTTTGTACCAGATGCACACATTGCAGATTGGATAGTTTGCATAACAAAAGGCGAAGGCAAAGAGGACGGTGAACCCCTGTTGAAACTCTTCCAAATCGACATTAAAAGTCCGGGCATATCGATAACTCAAATGGAATCAATATCTGATGATAGAATTTTTGAGGTTAAATTTGATGGTGTGAGGATACCTGCTGATAACCTTCTTGGAAGCAAGGAGCATAGCGCTAGTGTCATTGAAAAAATATTGCAGCGATCTGCTCTTGCAAAATGCGCAGAGATTGTTGGAGGGTGCCAGTTTGTTTTGGATATGACTGTTGAATATGCTAAACAACGCATACAGTTCAATCGCCTTATTGGAAGTTATCAGGCAATTCAGCACCACTGTGCTAACATGCTAATCGATCTTGATTGTTCACGTTATCTCACCTATTATACAGCATGGATGCTCTCAGAAGGAATGGAATGTGAAAAAGAGCTGGCAATGACCAAGTCATTTGTTAGCGATGCATGTATAAAGATTACGACATTGGGACAACAAGTTAATGGCGGCACAGGACTAATGAAGGAAAGTGATATGCAGCTCTATTTCCGACGAGCCAAAGCTGCCTCTCTTACACTTGGTAGCGCTACATTTCAACGAAAGATAGTAGCCAGAGAAATGGGCCTTAGAGTATCTTAAAGGATTACGGAGGAATAATATGGATTTCAGTTTTACACAGGAAGAAATACAATTCAGAGAAGAGATTCGTGAGTTTGTCTCAACAATAATATCAGATGAGCTTGTTGAAGAGGTTGAAAGAGGCTGTGAAATAGGGATAGGCCCTCAATCATGGAAACTAATGCAACAAATGGGGGAGAGAGGATGGCTTGCACCTGCATTCCCTAAAGAATACGGAGGACTTGGGGCAACACGCTGGCAGCAGTTTATTATAAGTGATGAAATGACTTATCAACGCGCTTTCCCGCTTCATCTATGCGGTGTGGGTATAGTCGGCCCTACTCTTCTTCAATACGGCACAGAAGAACAAAAAAAAGAATACATTCCAAGGATAGCCAGAGGAGAGATAGAATTTGCTCTTGGATATACTGAACCAGAGGCGGGTTCAGACCTTGCAAGTCTACAGGTAAAAGCCGAAAGAAAGGGGGATCATTATATTGTAAATGGACAGAAGGTCTTTAACACTGGCTGCCATTTCTCTCAATATGTCTGGCTTGCTGCAAGAACTGATCCTGATGCGCCAAAGCATAAAGGAATCTCACTTTTCATTGCAGATTTAAAGAGCCCAGGAATTACTATTCGACCATTATGGGTGATAGACGGGGATAGGACAAATGAGGTCTTTTATGATGATGTTAAAATCCCTGTAGAGAATAGGATTGGAGAAGAGAACCGTGGTTTCTACTATATCCTGACTGCCCTTGCTCATGAAAGAAGCTTCCCAATTGGAGACCTGAGACGAACATTTGAAGAATTTGTCGATTTTGTTAAAGAAGAGGGGCTTGATAGAGATCCTCTGGTTCAACAGAATGTTGCAAAACTTGCCTCAGAGCTTCAGGCAGCCACACTGCTCATCTATCGTGTCACATGGATGACTAATCAGCATATATCTCCTAATTGGGAGGCGCCTATGGTTAAGGTATATCTAACTGAATTTATGACTAGATTCAGCAATATCGCAACTGAAATCATGGGGCCATATGGGCAGCTTAGAAAAGGTTCAAAATGGGCGCCCATAAAGGGAAGAATTGAAAGACTATACCGACATGCTGCACGACGAAATATTTCTGCTGGTACCTCAGAGATTCAAAGAAATACTATAGCAACAGTCGGACTGAAGCTTCCAAGATCGTAAAGGTAATGAAATATTAATTTCGAAATCTGAAGCACAAAATTCGAAACAAATTCTAATCTCGACAGTTCAAATGCTCTAAACATATGCATCAGGATTGTTTGTTTTAATTTTAATTTTGGCCATTTGGTATTGTTTCGATTTTGTGCTTCGATATCCTGATTTATAGCGTATTATTGATAGTGCGATCATAAATAACTCACAAGCTACATTATGCATTGAAGACATCTAAACAATGTGAATCATTCCCTTATCATTTTATCGATAAGGATGTATAAAAAATCCTCAGGAGGAAAAAAATGAGATTAGATGGAAAAGTTGCAATAGTTACCGGCGCAGCAGGTGCAGGAATCGGCCAAGGCGTATCCTGGGCGCTTGCTAGGGAGGGTGCTAATGTTGTTGTCAGCGACTCTCATCCCAAAAGGCCCTTTGAGGTAGCAGATAAAATTAAGGCAGATACCGGCAAAGATGCATTAGGTGTTGTATGTGATGTTACAAAAAAAGATCATATCGATAACATGGTAAAAGAAGCAGAGAACAAATTTGGCAAGGTAGATATTTTAATAAACAATGCTGGAGGTAACAAACTACAGCAGGTTGTTGATATGGATGAGGATGTCTGGGATTTTGTCCTCAATGTGAATCTTAAGTCAACCTTTATGTGCAGTCAGGCTGTGCTTCCAGGTATGATAAAACAGAAGTTTGGGAAAATTGTCAATATTTCTTCATCAATATTTCTGGTGGGATCTGAAGATGGAGAGGCGCACTATACTGCTGCAAAGGCTGGCATTGTAGGATTTACAAGAGCGCTCTGCCGAGAAGTTGCCAAACACAATATTGCTGTAAACTGCATTGCACCAGGGCTTATTATGAACGATTTTCTCCTTAGAATTTATCCTAAAGAGTACTTTGAAGGTGTAGAAAAAGAAATACCGATGGGTAGAGCAGGAAAACCTGAGGATATTGCAGGAGCTGTACTCTTCCTGGTTACTGACGATGGCAGCTATATGAATGGACAAACACTATCTGTTAGCGGTGGATGGACAATGTATTAAATCGTATTACTGTGGCCAAAAGATGTCGGCACTTTCAACAATCGGATAACGCTATTCCAGCGGGTGCTGGAATCTCCTGATCGTGGTTTCTTCTATGAGATTCCGGCGCTCTCTTCGTTTCACTATGCTCGGTCGGAATGACAAATAAAATATGATAATCTTTGTTCCTTTGTATTGCACCATTTAAAAGTTTTTAAACTAGTTAAATAAAAACTATGAAGACTCAGAGAAACAGCAGAAAGCCAAATCTCATGAAACTCCCCTGTTGAGCCCTTGCCAATATTTCTCTTTTAACTCCTTTTTTAACACTTTTCCTGTAGGATTTCTGGGCAAAGCATCTAAAAATTCAATCGATTTGGGTTTTTTATAACTTGCTAATCTTTTCTTACAAAATTCAATTATCTCCTGCTCTGTAATTTTCTTTTCATCTTTCAGTACAACAAAAGCCTTCACTGATTCTCCCCAATCGTCATCAGGAACACCAATTACCGCAGCTTCCAGTACAGAAGGATGCGCATAGAGAGCGTCCTCAACCTCTCGAGGATAGATATTCTCTCCGCCACTAATTATCATATCTTTTTTTCGATCTACAATATAAATGTATCCCTTATTATCTACAGTTCCCATATCGCCAGTATAGAGCCATCCGTTTTTTATTGTTTTTGCAGTTTCTTCAGGTAATCTCCAGTAACCTTTCATTACATTATCACCCTTAACAATGATCTCTCCAACTTCGTCAGGATCAACATCATCACCCTTCTCATTTATGACCCTTGCTTCAACATTGAAAACCTCTTTCCCACACGAAGTTAATCTTTTAGTATCTTCTTCAGTACCATCTATAATATGCTCTTCTGGCCTTAAAAAGGTAACACCAGGGCTTGCCTCTGTCAAACCGTATGATTGAAGGAAGTTGCACTTAAATGTATTGATTGCCTTCTTTAATACTGCTACAGGCATAGGTGAAGCTCCATACAAAAGGATCCTAACTGTACTGAAATCGTAATTCCCAGGATTTTTGTCAATATACTGCAATACAAAATTTACCATAGAAGGAACTAACAACAAAATAGTAGCCTTTTCTGCTTTAACATCTTTTAAAAAATTTGCCGGATCGAATTCACGATGAATTACTAATGTGCCGCCAACATACAAAATTATTAATGGATATTCAGCAGCAACATGATAGTATGGAATACAGCTTAGGAAGATATCATCTTTATCAAGTTGAAGATCAACAATTCTGCCCATATGATTTGACATTAAATTTTTATGTGTCAGCATAGCTCCTTTTTGGCGACCTGTTGTTCCGCTAGTGTACATCTGGACTGCAACATCATCATCTTCAATAGAGATATCAGGAAGCTGACAGGGAGATTCCTGAATCAGGTCTTCATAACCACCCAAATCTTTGGAGGATTTACCTATACAGTAATATGAATCTACTGTTTTCAAATTTCTCCTGATCTCATTTATAACATAAATAAATTCCTCACCCATAAGAAGCATCTTTATCTCTGCATCATTTATAATATACTCAAGTTCATTGGAAGACAACCTACAGTTCAATGGAACTAGAACCGCTCCGATCCTTGGGATCGCAATATAAAGCTCAATAAATTGAGGGCATGGATGCTCCAACAAACCTACTCTATCCCCCCTTTTGATACCCTTCATCAAAAGTCCCTTTGCCAGCTTTTTTACTCTTTCTTCAATTTCATAATAATTATATTTCATATCACCGTAAATGATAGCTGTCTTGTCTGGATGTAGTTTGGCATTCCTTCTAAGTATATCACCTAATAGCATTATACTTTCCCCCAAAGTATATATAATTCAAACTAAACACCACAAAGGCACGTTATTATAGCTTGATATTAAAACGCACCTTTGTGGTGATCTATAATTAACAAAAAGATATTATTAATAAATCTTCATATCAAGTTGTCATACTTTTTATTTTTGAGATAATATCTCCTTAGGAACCACAGCTTCAGATGGCCAATCTTCAGGTATAAGCTGACCCGGTTTCTCTCCTGCTTTCTCCTTTGCTACAGGAAGCCTTGCTCTTTTAAATTTTTCGCGAGGCTCTTTGGGAATACGTCCATTTAGGATTGACTCTGAACGAAGCCTTCTGCCTAATGTCTTTTCCATCAATGTACCAAGCTCTAGTATCCTATCAATATCTATTCCACCTATATCGATACCCATCTCATCCATCATTACGCACATATCTTCATAGGAAACAAGACCCACAATATTAGGATCCTTATAATAATATGCTCCAGTACCAGGAACAGGGGTTCTGTTAAGAAAGTTTGTTGGCTGGCCACCAACGCCTCCCAGTGTGCCCTCAAATATCTCAATACCGGCCTGAAGTGATGCAAGAACATTAGCAAGTCCCCATCCCCTTGTAACATGAAAGTGGGCTACATGAAGATCAGGATTGGGAAGTGCATCCATTATCATGGAAAAATACCGATAAACCTGATCTGGCGGACCAGAGCCGTCATGATCAGCATGTTCAATATCGTCAGCGCCGATGCTTAAAAATCGCTTAGTGAATTCTACAGCATCCTCCAATCTTGTAGGTCCAGATATCGGACTTCCCCAGATTGTACTTACACATCCGCACATTTTTATACCTGCATCTTTGCATTTCTTAATGCACCTCTCTACCTCCTTCCAATATAGTGGAAGTGTTGTCCCACTATTTGCAAAATGATGCTGCTCATCTGTAGATACCATCATCAAAACGCGATCAGGCCCATAACCCTTCTCTTTATACTCTATTGCCTTGTCAACTGCAGTTTCCCTGATTGTAATTACTGTCCACTCAATCTCTTCAGGATTAATGCCCCTCTTGACTAATCTCTTTAAAAACATCTCATCATGAACACCCTTAAGCACTTCCTCACCATCTTTAAACTGAGGAAGTACTCTAGAACTGCCAAGATTCGTAGCCTCAATCCTTTTTAAACCGGCAAAGGCAAGCTCCTGAAGATAGAATATCTTTGCCTCAGTTGGTACCCATACTTCTTCATGCTGAAATCCATCCCTTACGGTGATATCTGCCAATCTTACCTTCTTTGGCATCCTCGGATTTACTTTAAAAATATCGTGTTCACTCATGATTTACCCTCCTGTAGGTCTATATTTTATATCTCAGATAAATATTTATTGATAAATATTTTTCTTTATATTTCTATAAATCTTCTAATCCTATCTATCCCTTAATACTTCTTGGAAGTAGCATCTGATGCTGCGGACATATACTGTTCGGATTCTGATAACAACTTCCTGCAAATGCTTTAAAATAATCTCTCAAACTTGTCATAGGTATTATCTCGTCTAAAAGACCTGTCTTTGCGCAATAAATTGGTCTAGATTGATCATAATACTGCTGAGCCAGAGCATTCATCTTATCAATAACCGGCTCCAGAGGGTTGCCGGCATCCTTCTCCTTTACGAGACGCCTGGAAAAAGCTGCAACTGCCGCAGTCTCCCCATGCATTACATATATTTCACTAGTCGGTACTCCAAGCGTAAAGGCATTATTCCTATTTGCCTGAGGCCCTGCCATGACATAATGAGCAGCAGCAGTTCCTTTTCTTAGAACAACTGTCAACATAGGAAGATCTGAACTCTCAATCGAATAGATCAAAGACTGCCCAAGTCCAAGCAGCTCTGCCTTCTCAGCAATATCCCCAACGTCAATACCGCTAGTATCCTGAAACCATATAACAGGTATCCTGTCTCTCCCACAGTACATAACCATCTCATTCATTTTTATAAGACCCTCACGGTAGAGCTTACCTCCAATTCCCATATACTCCCCATCAGCATATCCAGGATAATCTGCTCCAAGGAATCCCTGACGATTGGCTATCACTCCAACTAAAAAACCATCTATCTTTTCAAGACCGCAATATATTTCAGGACCGTAATCAGGTTTAAACTCCATATGCTCACTGGAATCAAAGATCCGCGCAAGAACCTGTTCTATACTATAAGTCTTCTTTTGATTGTATGGAACAAGTATATTAAGCTCATCTGCTGAATACTTCGGTTCAGCAGGATCAGCTACTCTGAAAACTGATGGATCATAAAAAGGCATGCCTGCAATACATCTCCTAATAGCATCAAGTACTCCCTCTTCAGTCTCAAAGACCTCTCTCATGAATCCTGTTTCATCGTGATGTATCTTAACGCCGCCTGGAGGAACCTGCTTTATCTTCCTTGAAGCTTCAATAACAGCCTCTGCTCCCTCAAGGTCAAAACCTCCCTTTGGAGACATCCCGCTTACAATACCTGCTCCGCCAACTGCCATATTCGACTTTTCATGCGCAAAAATTATAGCTGGACTGATCGAATGATAACCGCCTCCAGCAGGATTCGTCCCGTAAATACCTACAACAACTGGTATACCCTTCTGCGCTAACTCAGCATGTCTAAAAAATATCCTTCCACCAGACCTCCTGCCTGCATAAACCTTCTCTTGCTCTGTTAATTTAACTCCACTGCAATTAAGTATCCATACTAAGGGAATACGCAGACGCTCAGCAACATCCTGAGCGCGAAATACATGCTCACGCTGACCAGGTATCCATGCGCCAGCAAGAACCTTATTGTCTGAAGCAATAATCGAAGCAAATCTACCTGATATCTTACCTATACCAGTAATTATACCTGTAGTGCCCTCCTGATTAAATTCAGGATCGTAAAGACTGTTCAACATCAGAAAAGAATCAGGGTCTACAAGCAAATTTATCCTCTCCATTGCTGTCTTCTCGCCCCTTTTGTGTATCTTCTCTACTGGAAGACCTGTCATACTTCTCTTTTCTTTTTCGCCAGCAACATCCTTTTCAATCTTTGATATCTCAGCTATATTGGCTTGTCCCTGCTTGCGCTCATTTTCTTTTAACTCTCTGCCTAATGGGTTCATTTTCTGAAAATATTGTTTCATCTATAAATTTCCTCCTAATTTATCTATAATCAGCTACTAACTGATTGAGTGTGGCAATCAGTCCAGCCCGAAATTTAGAATCTCTATAAAGTCTTGCATCTGCTTCCATTTCTCTCTTAACAAAGGCTATCTCATCAAAATTAGATGGGTCGTAATCCTTAAAAAGATCGTCCAATGCTAATATAGATTGAGGCGCCAAAGGCTTCCCCAATCTGGCAATCTCCTCCTTTGCTTCTTTTAAAGGTTTTTCCAATATAGACGAATAGGTCTCAGGATTGGACCTGACTTTAATCTCATTAGTTATTTCATCCTCTGTCGCAAGTGTCAACCGTTCTCCTTCATCTATTACCGGTATTGCTCCCTCTGAAGATACAGCAAGCTCTAAAGCCTTGGGAAGCATCAACATGCCTGTTCTGTCATCATGCTCTTCAAGATCGTTTAAATATACAGCCTTGTCAGAATCAGGATTGTCTGTCCTCTGCTTCTTAGGAAAAGGAAAGGGAACATCTACAACAATATTATATATTCCTACCTTCTTTAATTGATCTGCTTTTATCTCCTTTGATGTCCTTGCCATATATTCTGCATTCAGTCGACCTGACTTAATAAGTGTTCTTCCTATACCACCCCAACCAGGAATCAGACCGATCTGAGCCTCGCTGAAGCAGATACCGCTCCGGGAGTCCCCAACAATATAATCTGCCATAAGTGGTATCTCAGCAGATCCACCAAACCTAGTACCACCTCCGCAAATGGATACAACCCTCATAAACTGAGAAATCTCTCTGATCTTACTATGAAGAGATATACCCTTCTTTAATCTATCATCAGCCCAGTTATACAGCTTATCAATCTCTTCAGCAGCAACCCCCTTAGCTTCATGCTCCTTTCTAATCTCTGTAGTCTTATCAAGATTGGACAGACTTTCTTTTAAATCACCACCAGCATGAACAGGGTCATTAGATCCATATATAATAAAAAAATCATGATCATCTTTATTCTTCAGAATACTATCCATAGCTTTTAAATAGGCATCAAGTCCAGGGTTGCCGACCTGATGCACTGGAGGATTAAAATAACAGAGAATAGCGCCAAATTTATCCTTATATGATATCTTATCAATAATAAGATAGGTTATACCATCAGACCATTCAAACACTGGACCTTTATTAGCTAACTCATTAATTTTATCAGATCTGACCAAATTTATCGGCCCCTTCATAATATCCCTCCTGAGCAAGTATTTTTTTTACATTTTTTAACAATATTTAAATCAATATATATATATCTTCAAGCAATATCTAAAAGAATGACAAAATTTTTGTTGAAATTCGAATTTATCCACTCATAATCGAATATTATACCTTTTAGTATGTTGTGTAATTAACTACCTTGCGATTGAAATAGTTTCGATATATTGAAAGATGATTGATCTTTTAGAAAATTTCACCTATCAAAGTATACTGCCACATAAATTAGGTTTTGAAAACCTATTGAAGAAATAAATCCGAAACAAATTTGAATGACATAAATTTAAAATGACAATAAAGGATACATTCAGAAGGTCATTTTTAAATTACAACTACCCTCCTGGCGACAACTGTGCCAATAGTATGGGTCCTTGAATCCTTCAACAACTCCATAATTATTCATTTTCGATAAGAATTTCGATAAATAAAAAACCTTCCAATTTCCAATACACTATACTATTCAATTATTCTGACTATGCTGATTTTTCCAAAAAAATATAATTCAGTAATAAATTAACCTTGACTTTTTATAACGCTCAATTATATTTTTTTTACAAATTACATGTAATAAATAGTAATATACTATCCCAAAAAAAGGAGGTTATAAATCAACAATACAAATTGAGATAACTACTTAGCTATTCTGCCTCATAGTGACAGAGAACACAGAGTTGAACATTATACTCATTAATTTTATAAAATGCTAATCATAATTTTTCCACACAACTTTAACTTTATTCTTTAAGTCAACTTAATAATATCTCACTAATGAATCCAGTTCACATCTACATTAAATACTCTCTAATAAAACCCAGTTCAAGTCTACATTAAATATATAGTGTACAACCAATATTTAATTCAGTAATTTTATTTTTAGTGCATCAAAAAAAGAACGTTTTTTTACTCTTCTTTAAAGTTAAATGTCAGGTTTTATTTTGCTTAACAATAAAGAATTCGAGGTGTTGTCAGGCTTATATAAAGGTATTCAACAGGCTGGGGAGAATCTAACTGCAAAAGCCTTCCAGATGGACTTGAAAGCTATGAAGATTTTGAAACAAAAGGTCTCCATTGTCTTGTAAATTTTCTCCCGCCAATCATCAGGGTGTATACTATACAAAACTCTTTAAGACTAATCCGGGAAAGGGGAGACTCGTTCCCATTACGGACTCGAGAATGCTCCAGAAATAAAAGAAGAAAAGCCTAAACTGTTTTCAGAAATTAGATAGAATGTTTTTTAGCCACAGATTAACGCGGATGAAATACTGAATTTCCATATAGAATTATGGTATTATATTTATGCAATCAAGCAGCGTTAACAGTCCCTGACGATCCGTGTATATCAATGGCTAATAATTTTTAAAATCGAGTTTATATTACATCGGACGATTTTCTTCTATCATTACTTTTGCATTACTTTTGAAATCAGTCTGAACTTATAAAATAAGTTATTAGGAGGTTTTTATGAGATCTAACATCTTTTTTTTGGTTATTTCGTTCCTAGTCCTTTTTGGAAGCGCTAATGGATACACCGAATCCATCCGGGGAGTAACAGACACAACTATTAAGATTGGTTTGATTGCAGGTATAACAGGTCCAGGCGCATCTGTTACTGCTATATTGGGGGAGGTTGCAAGAGATTATACCCGTTACATCAACGAAAAAGGGGGAATTCATGGAAGAAAGGTTATCTCCTTCATTGAAGACGACAGGTATTCTATACCAATGGGGATTGCCGCTTTTAAAAAATTAATCTTTAAAGATGAAGTATTTGCACTGTCGGGCCCTTATACAACACCTTCAATAAAAGCGCTCCTCGGTCAGTTGGAAAAGTACAAGATCCCGAATGTAGCTGCTCTTCCCCAACCGAGTATGATAACCCCTTTAAGGCGGTATATGTTTGTCACCGGAGAATTCTATGATGATGATTTTGGAGTGATATTCGAGCATATTATGAATAAACTCAAACCCAAGAATATGAAAATAGGATTTGTTACATACGATGGGGAATCAGGGAAGGAGGTTCATGACTCTGTGAAGAAATGGGCTCAGTTTTTTAACTACAAACATGCCATTCATAAAGAAATCATTCAATTAGGGGCATTAGAGGCTTCTTCGCAAGTTATGTCGATAAAAAGAAAGGGGATCACTCACGTACTAATTCATCATATGGTTGCAAATACAGCCCTTTTCCTCAGGGAACTCAGGAAATTCAGGATGAAAATACCCGTGTTTGCAGATTTGTTATCCTGTTCAGAAGATACTATAAAACTGGCTGGAGAGGCTTCAAAAAACTTTATTTCAGCCATCGGTTTTAGTTCATGGTACGATGACACCCCAGGGATGAAAATAGTCCGGGAGATCGCTTTGAAGTACCATCCTGGCACTGACAAACCATGGCGATCTAAATACTACACAGCGGGATGGATAGTAATGACGCTATTCCATGAAGGGATCACAAGAACAGGCAGGAACCTTACACCTGATTCTTTTGTACAGGCATTAGAGAGCATCAAGAACTTTGATACTAAAGGTCTATGCGGCCCTATCACGTTTTCGCGGACAGATCACAAAGGGGTTAATTCTTGTAAACTCTTTAAGGCCGATCCATCCAGCGGGAAACTTGTGCCTATCACTGACTGGAGGAATCCGCCGAAGTACAGTGACGAAAAAGTTAAGCTAAGTATTAAATCTCAGGATCGTTGACTCTTTGAACCCTTCAATAACGCTATAAAAATCAATTTCCCAGAGATTCAGCAAATTAGCTGAAGAACTTGAGAAAAATAATTCTACAGTATTCTAAATGAAGGAAGCTGTCTAAACCTTCTTGTCTATATCATCAAATGAGATACCATCTAGTATGGATCTATAATAACAATTCTGATAAGCTAAAACAGATTTCAGAGAAGGCATTTAACCGCAATTCCCCTTCAATGCTATAGTGTTATGTAATCCAGGATATATCTTGAATTTCGTTTAAATCCAGCTATTTATATAATTAAACTCCGTTGATCAAATGTAAGCTCAAACTGCTTCTAGTAATTAAGAGGCAGCTTTAATCAGAAATCAATGCTGGAAATTTTTCAAGACAATACCCTCTATCTGGACATTATGGGATTATGGCATCAGTATTGCGCCTGTCTTCTATTTGATGGGAAAACCCGGAAGCACGGAATATTATCGCAATCTTTTGAAGGAACTACAGGAAAAAAAAGAATATGGGATTCCGGCAATGGCTCCTGATGGAGAAAAGTACCGCATTTCTTAAAGAGATTAAAACCTCCTGTGTAGAGAAAAAATTGGCAAACCTATAAAACCTGCTTTTATTTTTTCTAAGCTATATTTTTTCCCCAATTCACTATTGTTATCTAACAATGAATTTCAGATA
>JAXHTB010000280.1:0-5414 GCA_034190185.1 Spirochaetota bacterium
GCGATAATGTTTGATTAATTATGAAAAAAAATGTTACGATCAACCCTAATAATACGCTTATAGATTAGGAGTATAATAAAAATTATTATTTGAATATGTTGAAGAAATATGTTAAACTTACATGATATACGATGAAATTGTATTTAATCATTTTGAAAATACAGCCTTGTTTATTGTCGTTAACAAGAAAAAATGTCGCTTGATAATTAATGCATATACGATTACCAAAGACAAATTTAAATATAAAAAAGTATATTATTGATGACGCTTTTTCTTTAACATCATTGAAGTATAAAATACCGGATTATCCGGCAGAATACAAAATTAACATTTATTTTTATGGAGGTTGTTTTATGTTTAAAAAATCTATATTTTTATTCATTGGAGGAATTTTGCTTTTATTTGTTGCAGCATGCAGCGACAGTGATGATTCTTCAAGCAATGCTGTATTGTCCGCTGATTATGAAGAGGCTGTCATGAAGATAGCGCCGAGTCTTTCCAGCCCTTCATCACGGGCTATCACTGCTACAGGTGTGACATGTGCTGGAAGCACAGTTTTAAGCGAGATAGAGTCTGACGCTGATCTATATAAACAGTGGGTAGGCTGGGATAATGATGCTGGCGGCGCGTTAAGCCCAAGCGCCCTTGATGGATGGATGCCTTATAAGGAAGATGATTCAACATGCGCATATATTGATACAGATGAAGATGATATTCCGGATATGAAGGATTATGCAGTATTGAACAAGGTATTCTTTGGTGACGGGAGCAGCACTATATACGGCGCAGCACAATTCTTGGATGATTTGATAGAAGAGATCAACAGTTCCATTGATCCATCAGATGCAACGCCTGGGACAATCACAATGCCTGCGTGGTTCGGGGATGTTTATACTGATGAAACAACATCGACATCCAGCGTTTCAATGGACAATATTATTGACATGAGCAGTTCTGTCCCATCGTGGGATGTGTTGATGCTGGCTTATAGTGTTAATGACAGCGCTGATAGTCAATCAGTTGCCATTTATATGTCTGATAGCGATCAGATTTCATTATTCTACGCCAGGAGAAATAACACAACGAGCAGCCTGTACATGAAATCATCATTTGTTGATTTAGACAGCAGCGGGGATTGGGCTTCAAGCCATATGACCGAACTTAGAACAGTGGGTAATGATTTTATCATAAGAAAAGCAAATAAGATTTTGGGAGATGGCGAACCCTGCTGTCCAATTGGCGAGATCTACAGTCACGCCCTAATTGGCGGCGGAAGCATTGCCTCTGATTCATTCTTTGTCTTGAGGTGGTATGAAGGTAGTTATGTTTATTCAGATTATACCAAAGCTGTCCAGCCAACAGTTGCAGAGATGAGAGAAGTCGGAGAGGGAGAACCGCTTAGCAGCGCAATCTATTTTATTGTTGAATTTAATGATTCAGCGGAATTTAACGCCAAGTTCGAACCTCTTTACGGTAAGGGATCAGGTGGCGGCGCTACAGAGGCGTTACCGGTTGATCTAATTGATGATACAGATGCATCAGATTTTTTCACTACAAAGCCAGAATGCGCAGATTACACAAACGCAGATCAATTCTTCACTCAATCGGAGCTGCCTGGATGGGATGGCGATGATGTTGATGATTTCGCAACATGGACATTATCAACTCCATAATTGATATTTGAATATGTTCCGCATATATATTTTCGAACTATTCTGGATGCACGGATATCGACCACAGCATAGCTGACGTTTTGCCGTGAAGAAATGAAGGCAAATGTTCCGAAGTGAAGTCCAGAGGGGCGCATCGAAGAAGCGGCTATGCTGTTTGTGCGATGGACTTTTCCCCTTGATTATAAATCAAGGGGAGATTGTGCGGATGTGCAAACCCTTTTTATATTAGATGTCTACGCTACAAGTATATCTATTGAATTGATATAATCACCGATGCTTCAGGATTCGCTAATATATGATAATACACCTTCTGAAAAAATCGTATCTCCGGAAAGTTCAATATGAAATAAATCTTTTCGCTCAATAATACAATATTTCATAATAATCCGACTCCTCTTTTTGATGACAATTAAATATAATCCGCTTAAAAAAAAGATTTCGATTATATAAATAAATTATAAATATTCGACTTGTGCAATCAATAATATCAGATAATATATTTTTTTATTTTTTACATTAGGAAGGGCACACTTTATTTTTAGGGCACATCATAATAATCATGTAAACTCATGTTTTATAATATCTTTTTCAGCTTTCTTCCATTTCACTATATATCATCGCAAAAGCGTGATATTTAGGTAGACGCTTTTCAGGATATCCATATCCTGCGGCTGCATGGTGAGATCCTGTAACCTACTGGTATGAATAGAACAGGTGACCGATCGAACCAGAGCGCGTGGTCGTAAACACTACAGAACAACGAAAGATCACCAGTCGAATCATTATGCAATCCTTTACTAACTTATTTGGAATTTTATCTAATCACCTGCTGTATTTTTCAAAGCATGCCTTTTAATCTTGACTCCGATGTGCTTATATGCAATCATAACAACCTATCATTAAAATACGTAGGTAAATATAACATGAAAATTATAAATTATATTTCACGTTTCCTTTTCTGTCTTGCCTTCACAATGTGTTGTAACTGTTCGGATGATCAAGGGAATGAACAAGCATCATCTGATAAGAGTATCACTTCTTTTATATTTGAATTTTAAAATAACACTGAAATCCTCTCATCCGATGTTACTGGAGAAATTGATGAACAAACAAAGATAATTTTTCTTATTGTTCCAGATGAAACTGATTTAACATAACTTATAGCAACATTTACCTCAACTGGTGTTTCAGTACTCGTTGACAATAAAATCCAGATAAGCGGCATCACACCCAATTATTTTACTGAAATGGTAACCTATACAATAACTGCCAGGGATAGTACCTCGCAGGATTATTCAGTTATTGTTACAGAAGATAAACCAAAGAGTTTAAGGGAATTGGCAACTGACAAAGGGATCTATGTCGGAGCTGCTGTTGATCCTGACTATTTGGATGAGTCAGAATATGCAGTAACGTTAGCCAGAGAATTTGATTGTGTTGTTGCAGAAAATGTTATGAAATGGATCGTTATAGAACCTCTGCAGAATACCTTTGATTATACTGAAGCAGATCAAATGATTAATTCCCAAGTCATTAAAGAGGCAACATGAAAGGCATCTGTACTTCTATTTTTTATAATTTTCTACTTTAGATTAAGAAGATCAGTACTTGATATAGGGGATCAGTAACTCTCAACTCGGAACTTTATACTCAGAATTCAAAACTATTTTTAAAACGTTAGTTTTTCGATTATTGTGCTATGTTCAGGGTACATTTCAATCAGTTCATCTCTTTCCCCCAACTCGAAATCATTAAAGTCGAAGCCAGGAGAAAGCGTGCATCCTGTTAACGAATATGATTGTGGTATATTCAGAGCTGCCCCAAACCAGCATCCTGCCTTTACTATAACCTGAAAGAGCTCTCCATTATCGATATTGTTTCCAAGCTTTATCTGGGAATATATCCCATTAGGTTCAATAATATGTAATGTTATAGAATCCCCGTAATAGAAATGCCATAATTCATCTGATTTTATGCGGTGAAAAGCTGAGAATTCATCATTACATAATAGGAAGTAGATAGCTGTTGAAATTGATCGTTCACCGGGGAATCCTTCAGGAAGGGCGAGTTTCTCTATAAGAAGATCAGACCTATAGGTCTCCCTGAAATAACCGCCTTCAGGGTGTTTTTTCAGGTTGAGTTTTTCTATCCAATATTCAGCTTTTTTTATCATGAGAAGGAAATTGATCAACAGAAAGGGAAAATATTTTTTTGGAAAGATGATACTTTTAGACAGATATAAAAATACTTTATCATGTCATCCACTCAGGTATTTGTATAGATCCCCTATTATCCTGTAATTCTTGTGTTTGTTTCTCCGTAGTTGTTGTTCTTTATAATAATATAAACAAGAGATGAAAGTATTTGTAATATGTTCAAATCATACTCTTCCCTTGATAATAATGATATTAAGCTTCAATTAGATTACCATTTATAGTTGTCAGCTTTTCTATATAATATTTTTTTGTTCCAGTAGGAATCTTCACCTCGACCTCGTCACCAGCAGTCTTGTCTTTAAAGGCAGAACCCACAGGTGAATTAAAAGATATCTTACCTTCAGATGGATTAACATCATAAGCAGATACAATTGTAAACTCCAATTGCTGGTTAGTCTCACGATCTAAAACAACAATAGTTGAACCAAAATCGACTTTATCTTCAGAGATGTTTTGAGTATTGATATCCATCAATTGACTTAATTGCTGATTTAATTGCGAAATTTTTGCCTTTACAAAAGAATGTCTCTCTCTTGCTGCATGATATTCTGCATTTTCTTTCAGATCACCATAGGATCTTGCTTTAGCTATTATTTTAGGAAGTTCAACTTTATATTCATATCTTAATTGTTCTATTTCATTTTTTATTGTGGTTTTTTTGTCTTCTATTGAATTTGACATTTTTAATTACTCCTAATATGTATCATAATAATATTTAGTATTGATAATAATCTTATTTTCGATAATTACAGTTGCAGCTTAAGAAATAAACAAATAGCATTATTGGTGTAATAGAATACACTTGCTTTGATTCAAGTCAAGTTATTTCTTATTATCGATTACATCAAAATTAATTTGACTTATTGAATTTAATATTATATAGGGTATTATAAATATTAAATTAAAATGTGTACTATTATGAAATTAAAAACAATTAGAGCGTTGTTTCTTTGTGGGATTATAACGATTGGTGTTTCCTGCTTTAAATCAGATTCTGACCTTGATATTGAAGGAGTTCGTGTAGTCCTCGGGGAAAAAACGGCTGTAGATATATCTGGTGATGGTATCTATTCAGAAAAGAATGGTTTTATTACAATGGGAGCATCAGCATCTGGAGAAATCATTATAGTAGGAGCATACCGTAGCAACCTTTATTATACTGATGACGGAGGAATATCATGGTATACTCTGGAAGGATTAGGAGAAAATGAGTATTGGTCTGGAGCATCAGTTTCAGATAATGGAAAATTTCTCTCTGTAGCAGGTGAAAATCTTTATACAACTTCAAACTCAGGTGAAACATGGACAATACATCCGTTCGTTGATGATTATGATGGTGATACCAAATTATGTATGTCTAATGATGGCAAGACAATTGCTTCAATACATACACATACAATTAGTGAAATAAATATTTCCAATAATTTTGGTAAGACATGGATTGCACGAACCTTAAATGGTAACAATATAGAAGCAATTGGAATGTCATCTGATGGATTAAAAATCGCAGCACTATACTATTATA
>JAXHTB010000281.1:0-5409 GCA_034190185.1 Spirochaetota bacterium
GCAATAACTGCTTACGACTGAATTTTGTTTTCCATAATCTGCAATAATCGCCTGTAATCAGTATAAATTAGCATTATTATTTAGGAAATCGACTTTTTGGAACACTATAAATAATTTAAAACTCTAACTTAACAAAGTTAACAAGAATACCAGACTTTAAGTCCGGTTGTTTTTAAATATGAACGAATTTGAGCATAATATTATTTACTAAGATCTTCAACAGTCTTGAGTTCAATAATAATTCTATTTTCTATAAGAATATCAAGCCTCTAAAAGCTAATCTGTTCATCTTGATAAAAGATAATAACTTCCTTTTCATTTTCTGCTGTAATATTACAATTGTTTAACTCAATTAATAATGCCTTTCTATAAAATACTATCCAAAAACTCTGGATCAAGAGTGTTATAAACCTTTTCAATTTTTACAGTAATTTAGGGTTAATGTCAGAGGGGAAGATGTGTGGATAAAATTTCCATGCGTAAATATATATAATTGTTGTTGTAAAGAACAAGTAAGCGTCGGTCTAACAGCATGTAATGTGCGATATATTTATGTAGGGGCGAACGGCCGTTCGCCCCTACTACTTAGATATTAGATATCTGTAGCATTTCGAATAACTACTCGTGTTTCTGAACCAGCAGTTGTTTCACAACCGGTAACACTATTTAGTCCATACCAATTTTCATTGCCTTCTGGTAATGCTGGACGTACTCTAAAATATTGTAGATCGATATCATAAGCGAGTTCATCTCCTGTATCTAGTGGGTCATCTAGTATTGTTGTGTCAGACGCTAATAATAATGTTAAAGCATTGTCAGTTACAGACGCTGTAATCCAGGTCGTTGCTGTTATATTCCCTTCGTTTGAGATTGTATTGAGATTAGTATCACCATCTGAATCATATGTTACTACATCAATAAACGCATTGCCATCAAGATAGGTATCATGGTTAGCAGGATCATACTGCCACATTGGATCAAGTTCTATGTCTTGATTAAAGTAGAATGTAAGAGTTCTCCCAGCTGGCAGAAGCAGCCAGTTGTCGTCGATATCAATATTACTTTGTGCTATAACTCTAAGGGTATTGTAATCATTAAGAGGCTCTAGTTCTGCTAGATACTCATAATTTGAATGATATTCATATGGTGCAATACCTGTAGTATAGACTTCGTAGCCGGATACATTGTATATGATCAAGGTGTAATCGTATCCATAAAGAAGTGCGCCAGCAGCAATTGTAAAAGATCCGCCAGTAAAGGTGCCTCCAACTATTTTAGCATCCTGAAGCATCTGTTCAATGTCTTGTCCTGTTCCTGTGCCAAGCTCATTATAGCTTCCATAATTTGTGTCCCAAAGATCATCCCCCCAGGTTCCTTCAATACCTGCTCTTACAAGTTTGTAATGTCCAGCTGAAATGTTAGCACTAGAATAGTTGTCAACAACTGTTACAGTTATTGCAGGTGTTACTACCGTTGTTGGGATAAGCGGAATAGTTCTGTAAGCAATCATGTACTTGTCCTGTGCTGCGGCATAGCTTGTGGTGATCATATCTGTTGAAGATTGGAAGTCAACATATCCTGTAGCTGTTACAGTTACTACATAGTCTGCATTGTAGGGGATTCCAGTAAAGGTGTATTTCCCCTCAGTGGTTACTGTTGCTGTGTAGGTAGCAGCTCCTGTGTCGAGTTTAATAGTGTATTGCGATCCCGTAAGAACATTGCCATTTGTAATGTCATAAACCAGTCCTCCGAGCACAAAACCTATTGCTTCTGATGATGTAGGATCATCATCATCACAATTGATAAAAACAAGAGAAAACGCAAAAACAAGAAGAACTACTGGTAAAATCTTAAAGATTTTTTTAAATAAACTGAAGTTTAACATAAAAACATCCTCCTTTTTTTTATTGCTTGTAAATTATTTGCAATACAGATTTAATCTTGACTATATTTTTAAATAATCAGAATTTTATATAAATATATAATTTTTTCGTCAACTAAAAAAAATTTTTTTTGCATCAAATTTATTAAAATTAAAAAAAAAGTTGACAAAATTTTTTTTTATTAACTTCCTTATATGATTTAAATAAAAAAAATTGAGGAGGTAATATGAAGAGGTTATTTCTTATTTTATTATGTCTTTTCTGTATTGGAGTTATACCTGTCTTTTCTTCTGCTCAGGAAATGGGTGTTGAACTTGGTTTAGGTTATTCTTATGCAATGGGTGATATGGGTGACATTGTTAATCCAATTATCCCTGTACTTTTCTCATTTCAGTATGCTTTAATCCCTAATCTTAGTTTGGAATTAGATACCTTTTATGAAGTCTATTCATCAAGAGAAAGTAATGTATTAAGCTATACACTTTATCAGCTTGGCGCAGGAATGCGGTTTTGGTTTAGTAAAGCTTACACTGGTTTATATGCTGGAGCAGGGGTCGCATATACACATCAAGAAATAGAAACAGAGAATCGTTATTGGGATGGATCTGGCTTTTGGAAATATGAAGGTGTTAATGAAAGTGATGATATGGCTACTCTTTGTGCAAAAGTAGGTTACTCATTATCCTTGAGCGAGACTTTATCTGCTGATATTGGGATTAGGTATGATGCTATCGATATCGACAATTTCGCTGATCAACCTCTTACATTTTATATTGGATTTATTTATTTATTATAAATAATAATTTAGTTTATCTAAATTTGAAATTAAGATTTTAATCTTTATTCTAAAAATGTATAATTCTTAGCTTCTGAACAAAGATTTCGGGAAGCTTTTAAAAACCGCAGGCTAAAGCCTGCACCTGTATTAGTTTTTGTAATCTATGCAAAGCAAAGGACTTTTAATTCTGTATAGATTTATAATTTACTTTTGAATCATCTTATACCGAATATCCATATCTTGCCTGCAATCAGTGAATTCTGTTGCAGGCTTTTTAATAGCTAAAGCATTCTTCCTAAGAGCCTTCTAAACTCCTAATCGTTTTTTTATTGCCAAAAAGGATGTTTTCTATTATCTTTACATTATTAACACAGGAGAAATTTGATAATGCCCGATTTAAGAGTACGAGTAGACACGCTTGAGGACACGATGAAGCTTCTTGCTGAGGCGCAAATAAACACGCAAGCAGAATTATCCCTGTTATCCCGTGAGATGAAGGAATTCAAGGATGAAACCAGAGACAATCAAAAGAAGATGAATAAGCAATGGGGCGCTTTGTCAAATAAATTAGGCACTATTGTTGAGGATAAAATAGCCCCAGCAGTAATGCCTGCGGTAAATAGATATTTCAATAGAGAAGTTATAGATTTTGCAGTCAAGGTTAGAAGATATTTAAAAGCGATCGATACTAAAGGAGAATTTGATGTAATTGCAGTATGCGAGGACATGGTGTTCCTGGTTGAAGCAAAATCGTCTCCTGCAATGGATAATATAACATCTTTTCATAATACCATAGAAAGATTTAACCTACTCTTTCCTGAATATACTGGGAAAAAACTTATACCTATAATTGCGAGTATTTATATCCCAGAAGAGCTTATTCAATTCTGTACAAAAGAGGGTTTTTATGACCTTGCTTTTCGCGAATGGGAGTATATGGATATACTTAATTTTGAGGATATTCAATTAAATTGACTAGGTAACAGTTAATTCAGATCAGATGCCTGGAGATAATGGATCAAGAATCTGTATTTACTGGAAGTGTAAGACTTCGAAAACTCTGTTACCAAAAGAGAAAGAGATATTTCTTTGGAGAAGATATGAAATTAAATTTTGAAGCAATTTTAATGAAGAAAATCATCATAGTTTTAGGTTTATTTTTTCTATTTTCATGTACTGTTGCAGAAAAGAAGAAAACTCCTCCAGCAAAGGTTGAGGAACCTCAGCAAAAAGCAGAAATTCCTCAAAAAAAGGTTGAGGAAAAAGAAGAAAAGAAAATCCTTGAGCCGAGTATCGATACAGGATTTGTTGATGAGGACACATATAATGTAAGGGTTCTAGGAGAAAATGAGAGTGCTGCAATAGATAATGCCAAACATAGAATATTGAAAGACATTGTAAGTGTACGTATGATGAATAGGAGCAGATATACAGATATCACGAAGATTAAAATGGAGTTCTCTGAGCCTCTTAAAAAGGGAAAGATAATACACAGGCGGGAGATCGGTGATGGTTTGGAGATCTATTTCCAAATAAGGGCAAAAGGTCTAAAGCAGAAGTTTGAAATTAAATGATAGTTCTTTAAGATTCTTCCCCATCCACCTCTTTAAAAGGCAATTTGAGCACGGCTATCTATCTTTTGAATAAAATCTTGCATATGTTTCGGTAATGGTATTTCAAAATGAACTCTTTTTTCAGTTTCCGGATGCGTAAATTCAAGATAATTTGAAGAAAGCAGCAGGTATGGCACTTTATGGCTCTTCCATTTCTTTGAGTATACAGGATCCCCAACTATTGGATTCCCAATAGATGACAGATGCACCCGAATCTGATGAGTTCTTCCAGTATGAGGAAATACCTCAAGAAATGAGAAGATACCGCTTCCGGTGTTCCACATTTTCTTTAGGTTGTATTCTGTTATAGATTCTCTGCCATCTGATACAATTGCCATTTTATGTCGATATTTAGGATGCCTGCCTATCGGTTTGTTGATTATTCCTTGAGCATTTTTTGGTTTTTCAACAATTACTGCTGAATATCTTTTTACAACAGCTCTTTTTGAGAATTCTTCTGATATAGATTTATGAGATTTGTCGTTTTTAGCTATAACCATAAGCCCTGTTGTATCCTTATCCAGCCGGTGAACAATCCCAGGCCGAATGATGCCCCCTATTGAAGACAGGTCCTTTAGATGATAAAGCAGGGCATTAACAAGAGTGCCGTTCCAATTACCAGGCCCGGGGTGTACAACCATGCCTGGTGGTTTATGTATGATAGCAATGGAATTGTCTTCATAGACAATATCTATTGGGATGTTTTCCCTTTCTATTGTCAGCTTCTCAGGAGCTGGTATATTAATGTCGATTTTATCATCAGTTTTTATCTTGTACTTTTGCTTTATAATATCGCCGTTAACAGTGATGCAGCCAAGTTTGATGAGCTTCTGAATATAACTTCTTGAAAGATCAATTTCAAGAGATTGTGCAAGAAAACTGTCAATTCTTTCAAGGTGGTATTCCTCTGGGATTATTAGTTCTATTCTTTCTAAATTCATGGATTATATATCATTATCTAAGATTTTACTAAAGATTTTGATCTGTAAATAATACCGACAAAATTAATATATAATTAGCTGATAAGTTACATTTAATCTAATAATATAGAAGCAACACTTTATTAGTATTAGGGTAAAAGTCCAATCCGCTTATATTTATAATACCCTTATCTCTATTTTACACTAATTTATGG
>JAXHTB010000282.1:0-5383 GCA_034190185.1 Spirochaetota bacterium
TGGTTTATTAACATGATAATTACGAAATTTTGTAAAGAAATATTTTTTGTGTATTTTCTGATATTGTAGTGTACAAAGAAGTAGTAAAAATTAGATCATAAAATTTTTTGATAAAGTTATATTCCTATTTCATACCATTGCTTAGGGGGATGATTTATACAATATTCTATCAGTATGCTGCCAGGGATCTTAAAATTTTTGAAAGTAAAATTCCCATCTATTAAATCAAGGATCTCCCATTTATCTTTAAATTCCGGATCTTTTTCAAAATCTTTCGGAATGAACATTGTAATCAATTCTTCATGGATTGTTTGACCATCTTCTTCGAATGTAACATAATAATCTCTATAACTATAATAGCTTGCATGACCACCATCGAATCCCTGACCTTTCCCGCCATATTTTTTTTTTAAAACGACTTTCATCTTCATGTTCTTCTCCATTTATATTATTATATAAATGATAAATAGATAATAATTCTATATTTGGCAAGAATTAAAAACGTTACATATTTTTTTATTGGAAAAGGAAAAAATTGAAATTTGTTTTAAATTATAGGATATTATAAGATTATCTTTATTGCAAAATGCAATAAATTATCAATTGAAATATTGCAAAATACAATAATATTATTTTGAATGTAAATTAGTTATAATTATTAAGATGACATTATCACACACACTTCTAGCAAGAAATTCATCTTTATTACCTAAAAACAAACATTTTTTATATTAATTAAAAAAAAATAATAATATCAGATGTTCGGCATGTTTCTTGCATTATAATTAAATATGAGAACTGAGATAATTGCTTTTCCAGTTTATATGAAACGGATTTCTCCTCTCTTTGATGTAGCAGGTAGGTTTATAATCTTTGTTATATCAAATAATGAGATATCTCAAGAGCATATTCTTGATTCATCTTATGACAGTGGCATAAAAAAGATCGAGACTCTTAAACATCAAAAGGTTAATACAATTATTTGCAGTGCTATTAGCAGAATTTTTGCAAATCTAATTATCTCTAATGGGATGAACTTGATCCCTGGTGTTGTCGGTTCAGTGGATGAAGTAATTGAAGACTATATAAATAATAATTTAAGAATTGATAAGTATGCCATGCCTGGATGTAGGTGGAGGAGGAAATTTAGAGGAGGACTTTGCCCTTATTATAATGAGATTTTTTTTGATAATGGTATAAAACGGAGGTGATAAAATGAAAATTATTATAACAGCAAACGGTTCAGATCTTGATTCAAGTGTAGATCCCAGGTTCGGCAGAGCAAAAGGATTTATTATATATGAAAGTGATAGTGGTGAATTTAAATATATTGACAATAATCAAAATCTACAGGCGATGCAGGGGGCTGGTATTCAGTCTGCAAAGACAATAATAGACAGTGGGGCAAAGGTTTTGTTAACAGGGAATGTTGGCCCTAAAGCATATACAGCATTGAGTTCTGCAAAGGTAGATATATATACAGGCGCTGAGGGAAGTGTTAAAGATGCCATTGAAAGTTATAATGGAGGAAGGCTGAAAAAAGCTGAGAACGCTAATGTTGAGGGTCATTGGTGATTATTTTTATATTGTATATATTTAATCGATAATGTTTTTAAATGAATCTTATAGCTGAATAGTTTCTTTAATACAAATAATGTATGATTAAAATACAAGATTATTGGAATTGCAAGGGATAGAGAAAGATTTAATGTCCTACTAAATACCTCCGTAGGTGTATTAAATGTATTTGAGGGCAGTCTATGTCCTCAAATACATTTTTTTTAAAATACTTATAATCATAGATATTATGATAATAACAGTTGCAAGGGGCAAAGCAGGAACAGGAAAAACATGTAAGTTGCCTCCTGGCCTCTTTCTTAGGGGATAAGGTTATAGCTGATTGTTATGCTGATACTGCAGTTTCTTTCCTTTATATAAATACCGACTAATAAAGCTTATACTTAAGCATGGAATTGATGATCGACTATTTTAATATGAAATATTTATATAATTTGAGTATAACTGCAATCTTTAAATAACGATGATACTAGTAAACTCTCTATCATTCCTGAGGATGTTGGGATATTTTTTTAAAAGACTAAAATATTTAAATTGCAAATAGATCTAGGTCCCAGCATCCTCAGGAATGATAGAATATTATCAAGTACTAGATGAATATAAGGAACAGATAATTTGTTTTTAGAGAAAATAATAAATAATCTATGGAGGCTTAATTTTAATGTTTACAAAAAAAAAGAAAAGCGCTAATGGTTGTACCAATTCTAATCAAGGAGCTGTAAACATGAGTCAGGAAGAAGAGAAACAAGAATTAAAAGAGAATCTTGAAAGGATAAAACATAAGATCGTTGTATTATCTGGCAAAGGTGGGGTAGGGAAAAGTACGGTTGCTGTTAATCTTGCAGTATCTCTTTTAAAAAAAGGTTATAAAGTAGGATTGCTTGACATTGATATACACGGTCCAAGTATTCCCAAGCTCCTGAAACTGGAAGATGAGAATATACTTGGTGATAATTCAGAAAGACTTATTCCTGTACTATATTCAGGTTCTTTAAAGGTTATGTCTGTTGGATTTATGCTAGGCAATGATAATAATGCAGTAGTATGGAGGGGACCTCTTAAATATGGTGTAATAAAGCAATTTTTAAAAGACGTTGTATGGGGTGATCTTGATTATCTTGTAATTGATTCACCCCCTGGAACAGGTGATGAACCACTTTCTATCTGTCAGCTCATTGAAAATCCTGACGGCGCAGTAATAGTTACCACACCACAGGATATAGCAATTCTGGATGTGAAGAAGTCAATAACATTTTGCGGACTCCTGAATATGCCTGTTATAGGAGTGGTTGAGAATATGAGCGGATTTATTTGCCCTCATTGCTCTAAATCTGTTGATATTTTTAAGAAGGGCGGCGGTGAAAATATGGCTATAGAAATGGGGGTTCCCTTTCTTGGAAGAATTCCCCTTGATCTGAATATTACAAATTCAGGAGACTCTGGAAATCCTTATATTTTAAATGAAGAATATAAGGAAAGCGAGGCAGTAAAGGTATTTTCATCTGTCGTTGAAAGAATAGATAATTTTGTTAAAGGGAGAAAATAGATGAAGATTGCAATTCCTATAGCTAATGGAAAGTTATGTATGCATTTTGGTCACTGTGAGCAATTTGCGATAGTTAATGTTAATGAAAAGACAAATGATATCGAATCAACTGAATATCTTGTTCCACCTCCACATGAACCTGGTATTTTACCCAAATGGCTGCATGAGGAAATCGGTGCAGACCTTATAATATCAGGCGGTATGGGAATGCGTGCTAAAGGGTTATTTGAAAACAACAATATAAAGGTAGTAGTTGGAGCTTCTCCTGAAGTTCCAGAAAAAATAGTTGATGATTTTCTTAATAATCGATTAGTAGTAGGAGATAATGCTTGCGATCATTAGGGAATAAGGTAAATTTATCTGCAATATGATATCCTTTTACTCTGATTTTGAATTATTTTTAATAGGAGCTAAGGGATATTTGCCTTTGTATAAATATTGTAAGCTCAAAATGTTTTCAGAAATTAAATAGTGTGTTTTTTAGCCACGGATAAACACTGATGAAACACTGATTTTTCCAATAAAATTATGGTAATATTTTTATGCAGTCAACCCGTGCGAAAAGTCCGTTACAATCCGTGTATATCATTGTCAATAATTTTTAATAATCGAGTTTATATCGCACTGGTTGTTTTTTTTCCCAATCATTGCTTCTGAAATAATTTTGGGCTTACTAAATATTTAGTTTTCTATTCTTAGGTACCTTAACCCATTGCGCAAAAAATGTATATTTTTAATTATGTTAGGAGGTTTTTTGTGCCAACTTATGAATATTTATGTTTGTCCTGTGGTGATAAATTTGAACGCTTTCAGGGCATCAGTGATAATCCTCTTGAATCGTGTCCAAGCTGTGAGGGTGTTGTGAAGAGGTTGATATCAGGAGGAAGAGGTTTTATTATGAAAGGAGGCAGCACATCTTTAGGTGGATCATCTAGCGGTTGTGATGCTACAAGTTGCACTAGCAGTTGTTCATCATGCTCGCAGTGTGGGCATTAGATTATTATTATCTTTATATATTGATGAATGTCGCTACTGCAAAAACTACCTATGACTGAATTTTGCTTTCCATAATCGGCAATATTCACCTGTAATCGGTTTTAATCAGCATCGATATTTCAAAAATTTACTTTTGCAGGAATGTCATGAATTTATTATTTTAATATTATTATTTACTCATAAATGCTATATATTATAAAAAATGATTGACATAGGTTAACTAATATCATTTTAAAAAAAAGTAATAATGAACCGTAATGGTTATTTAATAATCGATTTTTTTATAATAAAAGGAGAAAAGTAATGTCAGTTAGTGTTGATTTAGAAAAATGTAATGGATGCGGGACGTGTGTTGATGAATGTCCTTCTGATGCTATTGAGATTGTAGATGAAAAGGCAAAGGTTGATGCTGATGAATGCATTGATTGTGGATCATGCGTAGATGAATGTGAACAGGGCGCTTTGGCAATGGATGATTAGATAAATCTATTAAAACCATTATATCTCCTTGATGAGGCACTAAAAGTGCATGCTTCTAAACCCTATACTAGAAATTGTATTCATTTTTTTGTCTTAAAAAAGGAGATCATAATGGATTATAGCAATCGTCGTCACAAGATTAAAAGTAATAAATTATAGTTTATTATTCAAATCTTATCAAAATATTATCTGAAATTATTATTTTATTAAATTATTCTTGATATTTTTCAAAATTTGGTTAATATTATACTTAAGATTATGTAAATATTAAATCATAAGAGTGTGTCAAAGACCAAGGGACTATTCAATAATATAATGGTATTATTCCCCTTTATTCACAGCGACAGGTTATAAGAATATATGAATCTTCTTTAGATAATTATCTACATTGTTATACCTTTAGGGAATATCTTTATATTAAGTGATGACATGGAGATTGATCCTATACTGAGTCCCCCCTAGATTTTGATCATACTTATTTTAATGATTATTAGGAAAGTGTAAAATGCCTATTTATGAATATAGATGCAGGGAATGTAGCCATAAATTTGAATCTTTGCAGAGCATAAATGCAGATAATAAGGATCTCAAGTGTCCTAAATGCAATGCATCAGATCCAGAAAAGCTTATTTCTTCTTTTTCTTGCGGCATCAGGGATGTTGCTTGTTCACCGGGTTGAGCTACAAAATAATATGTCAGATAGTTTATCTCAAATTTAGCTAAATACCCATTTCCATATTTTCCAATTTTTCCAGACATTTGCATACAAATGTTAAAAGTGGG
>JAXHTB010000283.1:0-5353 GCA_034190185.1 Spirochaetota bacterium
TGAAAATTCAAGATCGATGCAGGAATTGATCTTGAATTTTCAATTGTATTGAATAAAGCGATAATATGTACCTCTTCAGAGGTACATATCTCAATCCCCGGTATAACATATAAATCTGATTTTTCCGCAACCTTAATTACAGCTTCAACATTCTCAGCAGTATTATGATCAGTAATTGCAATCATAGATAGATTCTTTCGATTTGCTTCCTTAACGATTTTCTGAGGTGTCATATCAAGACTTGCACATGGGGAAAGGCAAGTGTGAATATGAAGATCAGCAGTAAAAACTTGCATCACTATAGTTTCCTTACTTTATTCACTCTTTGAAGTAAATAAAGAATGCTGTTTATGTTAGATTTATTAAAATATAAGGGGATATTGCAATCTCATAAAAAATAATTGAGCTGTAATAATCTTTTTTAATAGATGGAATATTATAAAAAGATTAAACAAAAAATCACGAAAATTACATATTATATAATAGCTCATTGTTTACCGGTGGAAACTGACAACGGTAAACGGATAACTTTGAACTATTACTCATACACCGTATATACCCATCTTATATAATCTTCCTACAAGTTCAAATGCTGGCAAATCAGAAGTCAAGATAGCGACATTTTCCTCCGTCGCTTTAGCTATTGTTGCTTCTTCTGGTTCTCGTCCGTTTATTAAAATAATTCCTGATAGAGATTTCATTACAGCAACAGCTACAATATTTTGATGAATTTGCATTGTAATCCATATATCACTTTCATTAGCGTTTGCAATCACATCACTTAACATATCGCTGCAATAACCCCTTGCAACTTCAACATCTAAATGATCAGCCCCAGTCTTAATCTGCATTTCCAAATTTTTAACGATTTCATTCAGTTTCATCACTATTTCCAGTAAGAATACTTATTTTTAAAGTTGTTCCTATACCAGGAGTTGATATTATATTCATTTTATCGGAACATTTTTTTATATTACAAAGCCCCATACCAGCGCCAAAACCTAGTTCTCTAATCCAATCTGTAGCTGTTGAGAATCCAGGTTGTAATGCCTTTTCAATATCTTCGATACCAGGCCCATCGTCCTTTACCTCTAATGATATCTCATTCGGAGTAACCCTATAATCCATAATACCACCATCAGTATAGATAACAACATTCATCTCAGCCTCATAAGAAGCTATTGCTAGTCTGCGTATTATATCTGGTCGAATTCCAAGGCGTTTAAGATTCTTTTTCATCTGGGTAGATGCTGAACCAGCCTTCTCAAAATCTTTGCCAATTATTTTATAGGTTGTATAAATCTCTTTATACTCTGCTATAATATCCTCAAAAATATGACTTGCCCTGTATTGGCGGATTTCTTCTTCTTCATAATCATGCTCAAGTTTTCTTAATACACCCTCAAGTATATCTCCTTTAGTAACAATGCCAACCAGTTTCTTACTGTTCCTGTCAATCACAGGGAACCTACCATATCCAGACTCATCAAAGTTGCTCACAATTTGAACCAATGGCTGATCCATATATAAACATTCAGGACTACCACTCATTCTCTCAGAAACTGAACTTTCTTTTCCCCCTTCACTAAGCCATCTAATTAAATCTTCAATACTAATTATACCAACAAGTTCATCTCCATCCATTACTGGAGTCCCAGATATACGGTATTTTCTCAATGTTTCCCTAAGTTCAGTCATTTTTGAATTCGGATTTAATGTAATAACATCTTTACACATAACATCCTTAATCTTCAGTTCGAGGAGGATCACCTGCGTTTTTGCATAATTTAAAGTCATCAATATCCTATTTATTCGTCACAAAGCTAGCTTTCCACTGATTTTACACTACGTAAACCAATTTCATACAAAATACCGCAGGAATCAAACATACTCACTTTTGTCATCATCAGTAAAATCCCCTCTTCTTTTGCAAGTTCAACCACAGTTGAATCGACTGGTTTACCGCGAACAAGCATTACAACCTTTATACCGAATATTGAAGAAGTACGTATTACCTGAGAATTACTAAGTCCTGTTAATAACATATCTGGAATTTCAACTCTGGCTAAGATATCACTCATAAGATCACTTGCAGCAACAGTGAAAATTTCAGTATCAAGTTGATTTTCATCACCTGAGAGCAACTCAGCATTCAAAACTTTTGTAATATCTCTTACTTTCATCAAAACTACTCCTCTTACAATTAACTATTTATTTTCTCTAAAATCTGCTCAATTCTTTCGGAAAAAAGAGATAAAGCAGGAATGCCTTTCATATCGGAATCTATTAAATTATTATTATAAGGAAGAAAACCAAGAATTTCAATACTATTTATATTTTCTCTAATAAATTCTTCATCGCTGCTCTTGCGAATCTTATTGCCAACTACTGCAACACGTTTTACTTTAAGATCATTTGCTAGAGAATTAATTTTTACAGCAGTATCTATACTCCTCATTCCAGGCTCAACAACTATAATCAACATATCAACACCCGTGGCTGTTCCTCTTCCTAAATGTTCAATTCCCGCTTCCATATCCATTATGACGACGTCATCTTGAAAAAGAACAAGATGTGTGATAAGTGTTTTTAAAAGCACACTTTCAGGGCATACACATCCAGCGCCCCCCTTTTTTACAGTACCCATTACCATCAATCTGATATTATCCTTTTGAATACTTACTTTATCTGGAAGATCATCTACTTTTGGATTTATTTTGAAGAAAGATCCAGAAGAGCCTGGTTTAGCACCAGTCCTCTCTTCAATAAGATGTTCCATTTCAGAAATTGGGATAATTTTATCTATATCAGAAAACCCGAGAGCAGATGCAAGATTTGAATCTGGATCTGCATCTACTGCAATAACCCTTTTACCTTTTGCTGATATTTGAAAAGAAAGTAAAGCTGATAAAGTTGTCTTTCCTACTCCACCCTTTCCAGTAATTGCTATCTTCATTTTCTTATCTCATATTATTTATTGTTTTAGGAAGGATATAATCTCTTATAGAAAGAAAATTATTATGTAAGATTTGATATGCCATAAAGGCACTTCGATATAATTTGATTGGGAAAAATATTAAATAAAATAATAAATACTTTCCCCTGCAAAAGCAGGAGAAAGTATGTTATAATTCAAAGTTATTTAAATATCTAACCATGACTCGGAAAATAGCGATTCACCAAGTAATACCTTTACTGTTTTTGCATACTTAACTTCTTCATCATTAAGTGTGCTCATATCGACCTTTTCTCCATCCATGATTTTATAAACTAACTGAACGATATTATCCTTTTTACCGTTAATTACATCAGACATATCATCATCAAAAGCGTCAACGATAGAAGAATAAAGACCATTTTTCATTAACATAATTAAATAAGTAATATTTAACCATGGCCTAAGATCATCCGGAACTCCATTAGATACATTTGAAACTCCAACAGTTGATTTTGATCCAGGGGCTATATCCTGCAGCATACCCATACATTCTACACAGGCTTTAACCTGTAGTATCTCAACAGATATCGGCGATACAATCGGATCAAACCACATCTTTTCCATTGGCACTCCAATCTCAGTTGCCTTTTGAACAAAGTCAACAATGTGCATAGCTCTTTCATTTGCATCCCTTGGCATCCCATCATCACTCCATAAAAGAGCTACAAGATCAGCATCGTATTCTTTTGCAATCTTCAATCCCTTCTCCATCCTTGAACTTTGGAGGGAAACTGAGTTAATTAATGCTGGTTGTTTACAAACCTTAAGACCTGCCACAATAGCATCCATATTTGTTGTATCTAAGGCAAGAGGAATATCTGAAACTTCCTGAACAGTTTTTACAAGCCATTCCATTAACTCATCTCCACCCTTTCTTGCAGGGCCAATATTCAGGTCAATATAATCTACTCCCTTTGCAGCTTCACTTTCGGCCATTTCCTGAATAGGTTTTGCATTTCGTTCTTTCATTGCAGGTCCAAGTACCTTTGACATTACATTCATGTTTTCGGCTATTCGTATTAATGCCATTATTATCCTCCTTCAATAGTATGTAAGTTATACAGTGTATTCTTTTAAGAATGCTGGAATATGAGCAGCTTCGCGTGGTCCAATTTGTATTTTCCAATCGGGCAGCTCTTCCTCAAGCTCACCGCTAATATTTGCTGAATATCCGGGAATTACAAGTGAGCTATGCTTAATCTTATCAGAAATTCCGCTTTTCTTGACAAAAGGACCTATTGCATCAGCAACAAATTTCCCTGCAGCCCAAGCAGTTAGTACAGATAACCCCTCAACATCCATTACTAATAACCAGGTAGGAACTCTACTACCTTCGATCTCTCCCATAACAATAAAATATGTAAGGGAGAAATTTGTTGTAATAAGGACAGGTGAATTTTCATCAGGATTGTTGATCTCATAGATACCCTGCTCTGTAGCCATTGGCCTTTGTGGATCGGTAAATATATTCATTCTTTCCACAAGCAGTGGGAACAGGCTATGACCCTCAAGATCTGAAAGCACTACGATACCACCATACTTAGCAATAAAAGTTGAAGCAATTAGGGTCTCTTCCATAAAATTATCAGTCATTTCACATGGGAATGTTATTGTTGGGTATCCCAAAGCTTTAAACGTGTTCTTTATTGCAGCTCGTCTTATGATAACCTGATCTTCGAAAGCCTTTTTCATCTTCCTTGCTCCGCTATCAATAACAATTTCTTTTAGACCCATTTCTGCTAACTTACTCGTTAGTTCAATAACACCGTCAAGGTCATCTGCCTTAACTGCAACTGAACACTTGTTCTCTTTTGCAAGATTTCCAACCTGTTCAACATTGTCCTTTGTTGCAGCATAGATAAGAGGTTTTTTATCAGCCGATACTTTTACGCCTGCTGATAGAACATCAACATTATCACTCATCAGTATAATTCCAGCATCAACCGCATCTTTAACTTTATTAACAAGTTTCTCGAATGCGCCTGCATCACCAGTTTCGGATTTTACAGCAACGAGGTCCGATTTAAGCAGCATCCCAACTCTGTCGTATTGTAAATCCTTAAAATTCTTTAACCTTTTGTCAACATCAGCATCACCCATCTTATCTGTTACAAGAACAGCTATACCAGTAGGATTTACAAACGTCTTCTCATGTCGGAAAAGCACTGTTTCACCGCCAGTTTTAAAAGCGCCGTCGCCTGTTCCTATTGTTACAGGTAAAACAGGAGGAGCAGATGCTGAAGAAAGTTTCTCTTTTGCTTCGTCAGAAACATGAGGACATGCCTCAAGTTCGGCCTGTCCTGCTGCAAGTTTCATAGCAAAAGCAAGACAGGTAGGAACGCCGCACTCTTTACA
>JAXHTB010000284.1:0-5317 GCA_034190185.1 Spirochaetota bacterium
CATCCAGATAACTCCATCGATATTTGGATCGCGCAGTAACACTTCAACCGGTTTTGTTAACATTTCAAAATCTCCACCAAGTCCGGACCCTGTAATATCTATCGGATTCCCGTGACTCCAAAATGGTGGTAGGACATTATTTAGTTCTGCAATACTCGCCTCTGATAATTCAGGCAAATTTAATCCTCTTTTAAAACATTCATCTGATGTTAATACACCAAGTCCTCCCCATGCTCCGGTTACACCTACATTCCTTCCTTTGGGTAAGGGCAACGAAGAGAATGCCTTTATTAAATCGATCATATCCATTTCATCATAAGCCTGGATAATACCAGTTTGATTTGCTGCTGCATTATATATAATGCTTGATCCTGCTATTGATCCTGTATGAGAGGTAACTGCTTTTGCACCTGCCTCTGATACGCCTCCTTTAAGGATGACTAGAGGTTTCTTTTTACTAGCTTTTTTAGCTATATCAAAAAATCTTTTTCCATTCTTTATACCTTCAACAAAAACAGATATGACCTTAGTTTCTTCATCCTCAGCAAGATATTCAATGAAATCATCAGTATGTAGATCAAGCTCATTTCCTGTGCTAATAAACTTGTTTATACCGAAACCCTGTTCTGAGCCGTATACTGAAGTGAGAGATCCTATAGTTCCACTCTGAGATATTACAGACACATCTCCTTTTTTAGGGATTAACATATTCAGTAGAGCATGAAGATTAACATTTGAACTCACAATCCCCATACAGTTTGGGCCTGCTATCTTCATGCCGCCTTCTCTTGCTGCATTCAGAACTGCTATTTCTAAATTCTTGCCTGCATCGCCTACTTCGCCAAAACCGGATGATATGATTACACCAAAGCTTATTCCAGTTTCACAGCTCTCCTGAACAACGCGAGGTACAAGCTCAGCCTGTATGCAGATAATTACGAGGTCTACAGGTTCATCGATTTCTTTAAGACTTGGGTACGTCTTTAATCCTAATATTTCGTTTTCCTTTGGATTTATAGGATATATTTTCCCTTTAAATCCTCCTGCAATAATACTAAAGAGAATTGCTGTACCTATCTTAGATAACGACTTTGAAGCCCCAACAACAGCTATACTTTTTGGATAAAATAATCTGTCCAATTGTTTAATTGTATTTTCCATAAAGAAACCACCTATGAGGAATTTATAAAGAAATCATATTATAAGCTAGATATGTCCCTTTAGCGCAAAAGGACTTATCGATTCTAAAAATTGAAAATATTGAGAGGATAGATATTAATATTATTTTTAATAATTACCTAAATCCTGGAACCTGTTTTTGTTCAATTAAAGGAAGTGTCAATAGTAGATTTATAAATGAAAACCGTGGATCATTCAATGTTGATAATAATTTTTTCTAACTATATATTTCTTGCCAAGTATTAATTATTTATTTAACTTAATCAAGTAAGTTTTCTATTGTAACATGATTTAAAGATACTAATCAAAAGACTATATTTTTATATAGGAAAGAAAATATTTATTGCGAAATTAATGATCATAATAATACTATTTAATAGTGTTGAAATATTAAAATATTATTTATCTTTTAATTAGAATAAAGATGAAGCCCTGTATATAGTTTGAAATTTTGTTTGATGTATTAGGATAATATTCTGTTAAAGATAAAATTCAATTTTTTCTCTTATTTCTGAAAAGTTATATACATTAATATCTGCTTTAAATATAAACCATCTTATTTGGGTATATTATTAATTCAGTATGCAAGGTTCAAGATGAAAAAAATTGGTATAGTAATAAACCCTCATGCCAAAAGAAATCTTAAATTAAAATACAGATCAATTGAAAAATATAATAAAATTGGCAAGGATCATGTCGATATCCGGATAACTAAGGATCTAGATGAGGTAACAACAGTAATAAAAGATTTTAAAAGGATAGGTATATCATATATAGCTATTTCTGGTGGAGATGGAACTCTTCATCATGTGCTCCTGCAGATGATGAAACTTTATGAACCAAAATCGATGCCTCCGATTGTCATTCTTAAGGATGGGACAATGAATGTAGTTGCTAAGTCGATTAAACTTAAAGGTCAAGGATATCGTGTTCTATCCGAGCTGCTAAAGAAGATTAAAAATAATGAGGATATACAGACAATTAAAATTGATACAATTAAAGTTGAAGACAGATACTGTTTTCTCTTTGGGCTTGGTCTGGCTTCAAATTTTTTGTATGAATATTATAAGGGTGGAGATACAGGTTCTTACAAAGCATTAAGGGTAATAGTGAAAAGTATTATAGGAATTGCTATTGGGAAAAGGATGAATAATGTTTTTAAAAGATTAAAAGCTAAAGCAATAATTGATGAAAAAGAACTTATGTTCGATAATTTTATTGGCATACTCGCTGGAACAGTTAATGAAATTGGATTAGGTTTTAAGCCTTTATGTCGCGCGTATGAAAGGGATAGCGCCTTTCATCTTATTGCAAGCGGAATAAAACCTGTAGAATTGATCTTGGGTGTCAATAAATTTAGAGCAGGTAAGTTAATAGAACATCCTCTGCACTTAGACTGCATTGCTGAGAAGATGAAAATAATCGGACCCCCAAAATATCAATATATTATGGATGGAGAACTTTACGATGCTCATAATGAATTAGAGATAGATGTTGGCCCTCAGGTTGAATTGGTATATATGTAATATACGTAAGTTCAAACAGATGTTAATAAATTAGTAGCCGCTGATATACACGGATTGTCACGGACTGTTCATGCAGCTTGACTGCATGATAATAATATAATTTTATAAAAATAAGTTTTAATCTGTGGCTAAAAAATATACCATACAATTACTAGAAACAGTTTGAACTTTCTAATTCACTTAGAACCCAAGTAAAAGCGATGTATTATAAAAAAGGAAGCATGTAATCCATGCAATAGTTAGCTGATAAAATAAAGAAAACAGAGCCCATGACAAACCTGCCTCCTTGCTGATCACAATTATTGTTGCTAGACAGGGAATGTAAAGCAAAACAAAGAGCATAAAGGTATATGCCACAAGTGGTGTTATTCCATATTCTTCTCTCTTCAACATCTCCTCAAGAGATGTCTCAATTATTTCAGGGTCCTCTGATGTATGAAATAGAACTCCTAAGGTGCTTACTACTATCTCTTTAGCGACAAAACCAGTTGTTAGTGAAATCCCCATCTGCCAGTTAAATCCAAGCGGTTTGATCACTGGATATATCAAACCTCCAATTATTCCAATAAATGTATGTCTTATCTTTTCCTCTTTCTCCTTTAGAAGAAGGTTTTGCTTTTCGGTTTTATACTGAAGTAAAAACATATTGACCTGTTCTGAACCCTGCCCGAACTCCTTTTCCATATCTTTAATATGTATTGAATATGATTCTTCTAACTCATTTATTAGAGTGTTATATTTCGCGTTAATTTCAGGTGACTTTGGATATTCGCCAAGAATCCAGATGATTATTGAGGCAATAAGAATTATTCCTCCCATCTTTTTAAGATATTGGGAAGACCTATCCCACATATGCAATATAATAGTCTTGAATGTGGCTATTCTATATGGAGGTAGTTCCATAACAAAGGGAGCTGATTCTTCTTTGAAGAAAAAATATTTAAACAATCTTGCGGAAAGAAATGCAAAGAACATCCCAATTAAATAAAGTGATAAAATAATATTTCCAGCAGACTCTTTAAAAAATATACCACAGAATAGCACATAAACAGGAAGCCTTGCAGAACAACTCATAAAAGGATTTATCAATATTGAGAGAATTCTATCTCTTCTATTCTCTAAAGTGCGGGTTGCCATAATAGCAGGCAGATTACAGCCAAATCCTATCACAAGGGGGATAAATGATTTTCCATGCAGCCCACCCATCTTGTGCATTATCTTATCCATGATGAACGCGGCTCGTGCCATGTAGCCAGTATCCTCCATAAAACTGATTCCCATAAAGAGAATAAGGATATTGGGCAGAAAAATAATTACTCCCCCTACACCTCCGATGATGCCGTCTGTTATCATATCATTAAATGATCCTGCTGGGAGAATATTCTCTATTAACAGTCCAAGTTTTTCTACTCCGATCTCAATTAATCTCATCGGATACTCCCCAAGTGTGAAGGTAAGTTGAAAGAGAAGCCACATAAATATAAGCAGAATAGGGAAGCCGAGGAATTTGTTTATGGTTATTTTGTCTATATGTTTTGAGATATCTATTCGTTTCAATGCAGTCTTTTTAATCGATTCTTTTAAAGCACCGGATATGAAACCATACCTCATATCTGATAAAATTGTTTCAACATCATCATTAAATTTTTTCTCAAGTAGTCTTCTACTCTGTAGTCCTTGATTAATAATTTCATTATAATTAGGATAATCCTTAAGTTTATCAATAATATCATTATCATTTTCCAGAAGTCTGATAGAAAGCCATCGAGTGGAATATTTTTCTCCAATTAAATGGTTGCTCCAAATGCATGATTGTATTTTACTTATCTCATTTTCAATATCATGGCTATAGTCAAGGTGAAGATGCCGTGTCTTTTGGCTTCTTTTCTCTGCAACAGTTATTGCTGAATCTATCAGTTCTTTTATTCCGATCGATTTTCTTGCTACAGTTTCCACTACAGGCATTCCAAGCAGGGTTCCTAATATGTCTGTCTTGATTATAAGACCCTTAGATTTTGCCTCATCGATCATATTGAGCGCAAGGCAAACTTTAGCGCCCATTTCAATCAGTTGTGTTGTTAGATACAGGTTCCGATCTAGATTCCCTGCATCAACAACATTTATAATAACATCAGGGTTTTCATTTATGATAAAATTTCTGGCAACTATTTCCTCTATGCTATAGGATGACAGGCTGTATATGCCTGGCAGGTCCACAATCTTGATTGTGTGTCCATTCTGTTTTAACACTCCTTCCCTTTTCTCAACTGTCACACCGCTCCAATTTGCTACCTTTTGTCTTGCTCCTGTCAGCGCATTAAATATGGTTGTTTTCCCGCTGTTGGGATTTCCAACCAGACCTATCACGATCTCATTATTCTTCATCTATATCATGCTCCAAACTTAATGGCTTAACTAAAATCTGTTTTGCCTCTTCAACTCTCAATGATATACTATAGTCTTTAATCAATAATTTTATTGGATCTTTTAAAGGAGCATATTTCTGTATTGTTATTGTCTCGCCCTTTCTGAATCCCATCTCGTGTAGTCGTTTTTTTAATGGACCGGTTCCATTTATTTTTATGATTTTACCAGAATCACCCTCTTTCAAT
>JAXHTB010000285.1:0-5316 GCA_034190185.1 Spirochaetota bacterium
TTGGTCTTTATGCTTCTGATAGTTTTGAGGCTCCGTTAGCTCCTGGGGGTGTTAAACAGGCTCTTCAAGAGTCAAATAGTATTACCCTGCAATATAAGGGTATGTCAAGAGAAGATATTACCAATTTCTATAGGGATAGGTTCAAAGATGAATCTGAGTTGAATTGGAAGGAATTAAAAGATTTTACACTCATAAATGACTGGGGAAGCAGAGATTGGCATAAAATAATTATTATTCCCGAAAATTCAAAAGGAGTAAAAGTAAAAATAAAGGGTGATAGCTGGACTTGGATTATCGGAACATTAGTAATCAGATTTTTTGGAGTTCTTATTGTATTGGTAGTGTTATGGTTTGCACTTAATATCTCAGGCAAAATTTTGTCTAGAGTTCTGGATAGTGTGGGAGAAAATTAGACTTAAATTTATTTAAGAGAAAATTAGGGGTGAAGAATGGAAACCTTAGAAGAAAAATTTGAAAGATTTAAAAGTTTATCAAAAGAAGCAGAACTTGGAGGTGGTGAAGCTAAGATTGCAAAGCAACACGAAGGCGGCAAGATGACTGCAAGGGAAAGGATCGATTATCTTCTTGATGATGGCACTTTCGAAGAGTTTGATAAATTTGTTGTTCATCGCTGTACAGACTTTGGGATGGATAAGACTAAGATCCCAGGAGACGGTGTTGTCACAGGCTATGGAAAAATAGACGGTAGGCCTGTATTCCTATATTCACAGGATTTTACTGTGTTAGGAGGTTCTCTTAGCGGAGCTGTAGGTGAGAAGATATGTAAGGTGATGGACATGGCTGCAAAGAATGGTGTTCCGCTTATCGGGCTTAATGACTCCGGCGGTGCAAGGATACAGGAGGGGGTTTTCAGTCTTGGTGGATATGGGAACATTTTTGTAAGGAATGTGCTTGCATCAGGTGTTGTGCCGCAGATTTCTGTAATAATGGGGCCCTGTGCAGGCGGCGCTGTTTATTCGCCTGCGCTTACAGACTTTATCTTTATGGTGAAGAATACAAGCTATATGTTCATAACAGGGCCGCAGGTAATAAAAAATGTCACACACGAAGAAGTGACAACTGAGAAACTTGGTGGTGCTATGACACATAATTCCACAAGCGGCAATGCGCATTTTGCATGCGAGAATGACAAAGATTGTCTTGATAAAATAAAGATGCTTTATTCATATCTTCCACTAAGTAACCGAGAGAAGGCGCCAAGAGTCGATACCGGTGATGATCCTATGAGGATAAATGAGGAGCTGGATTCTATTGTTCCTGATGATTCAAGGAAGCCTTATAATATGCTGACGATTATTAAAGGGATGGTTGATAATGGAGAGTTCTTTGAGGTTCATCAGCATTATGCAAAAAATATGCTGGTCGGTTTTTCCAGATTAAATGGAGAATCTGTTGGAATAATTGCAAATCAGCCGCGATTCTTGGCTGGCTGCCTTGATGTTGATGCTTCTGTTAAGTGTGCAAGATTTGTAAGATTCTGTGATGCCTTTAATATTCCATTATTAACCTTTGTTGATGTTCCAGGATACTTGCCAGGTGTTCAGCAGGAATATGCAGGAATAATCAAACATGGAGCAAAGATGATATTTGCTTATTCAGAGGCAACTGTACCAAAGATTACAGTAATTACAAGAAAGGCTTATGGCGGTGCTTATGATGCAATGTCCAGCAAACATTTAGGTGGAGATATAAGCTTCGCGTATCCAACTGCTGAAATTGCTGTTATGGGACCTGAGGGCGCAGTAGATATATTATACAGGAAACAGCTTAAAGAAAGTGATGATCCTGCTGCAGAGAGGGAAAAATTTATTAACGAATATAAAAGTCTTTTTGCAAGTCCTTATAAGGCTGCTGAGCTTGGATATATTGATGAGGTTATTATGCCTAGAGATACTCGCTGGAAGGTTATAAGAGCCTTTGAGATTCTTAAGAATAAGGTTGATGCAGCTCCTATCAAAAAGCACGCTAATATGCCGTTATAGAGGTGAGATTATGATACATGACGAAGAAAAATTAAAAGAAACCCTATCAAAATGGGTCGAAAAAGTTAATAAATCTAAAGAAAAAAGACCTGAAAGAAAGGGGGAGTTCAAAACAATATCTGGTTTAAATGTGAAGGATATTTATACCCCTTTTGATGTCGCTGGTAAAGAGTATACAGAAGAACTGGGTCTGCCAGGAGAATATCCATATACAAGAGGTGTACAGCCTACTATGTATCGTGGTCGCTTTTGGACTATGCGCATGTATGCAGGTTTTGCAACTGCTGAAGAATCGAATAAGAGATATAAATTTTTGCTTGATCAAGGGCAGACAGGACTTAGTGTTGCATTTGACCTGCCTACGCAGATAGGATACGATTCTGACCACGCATTAGCAGAGGGGGAGGTCGGTAAGGTAGGCGTTGCTATCGACTCTATAGAGGATATGGCAGCGCTGTTTGATGGAATTCCCCTTGAAAAGGTTAGTACATCAATGACAATAAATGCCCCAGCGGCTGTTTTGCTTGCCATGTATATTGTTATTGCAGAGAGGCAGGGGATTAGTCCGGATAAACTTCGAGGCACTATTCAAAATGATATCCTCAAGGAGTATTCTTCCAGAGGGACCTATATATTTCCTCCAAAGCCGTCAATGCGGATAATAACTGATATTTTTGCATATTGTTCAGAGAATGTACCGCAGTGGAATACTATCAGTATAAGCGGTTATCATATCCGTGAGGCTGGTTCTACCGCTGTTCAGGAGGTTGCATTTACTTTGGCAAACGGGATCGCTTATGTTGAAGCTGCGCTTAAAGCTGGTCTCGATATCGATACCTTTGGCCCAAGACTTTCCTTCTTTTTTAATTCTCATCTCGATTTTTTTGAAGAGGTGGCAAAATTTAGAGCAGCAAGAAGATTATGGGCAAGGCTTATGAAGGATCGTTTTGGAGCAAAAAATCCCAAATCGATGCAGATGAGGTTCCATACTCAGACTGCCGGATGTACATTAACAGCACAGCAGCCTAAAAATAATATTGTAAGAGTGGCTTATCAGGCAATGGCATCAGTACTTGGCGGAACACAATCGCTTCATACAAATTCGATGGATGAAGCTCTTGCACTGCCATCGGAAGAATCTGTACAGACTGCTTTACGAACTCAGCAGCTTATCGCTCACGAGACCGGTATTACAGATACTGTAGATCCTTTGGCAGGTTCTTATTATATTGAGAGTTTAACCAATGAAATTGAAGAAAAAGCGATGGAGTATATAAAGAAGATTGATGAGCTTAATGGCGCTCCATCAGCAATTGAGGATGGTTATATTCAGAGGGAGATTCAGGATACAGCTTATCAATTTCAAAGAGAAATTGAGATGGGGGATAGAATTATAGTTGGAGTTAATAAATTTCAGATAGATGAAGAAATGCCATCCAACCTGCTTAAGGTTGATCCTGCTGTTGGCAAGAGACAGGTTGAAAAGCTAAAGGTCTTAAAGCAGGAACGTAATGATCAGATGGTAGAGAAAGAGTTGAAGTCATTAAAAGAGGGAGCCGAAGGTGATGCAAATTTAATGCCTTTAATAATAAATTGTGTTAAAGAGAAGGCAACCTTAGGAGAGATTTGTGATGTCCTAAGAGGAGTATTTGGGGAATATAGAGTATCCTTTGTAATGTAAATGGAGAGGGTAATGAGTAAAGATAAAAAAATTAGAGTTATTGTAGCAAAGCCTGGTCTTGATGGGCATGATAGAGGAGCAAAAGTAATATCAATGGCGCTTAGAGATGCTGGTATGGAGGTTATCTATACTGGACTTAGGCAGACACCTGAACAGATAGTATCAGCTGTCATGCAGGAGGGTGCAGATGTACTCTGCTTGAGTATACTTTCAGGTGCTCATGATTATTTGTTCCCGCGTGTTATGGAGCAATTAAAGAAGGAAGGTTTAAATATTCTTGTGTTAGGAGGGGGCGTAATTCCTAATGAGGATATTCCAGCTTTGAAAGGTTATGGAATTAAAGAGGTTTTTGGTCCTGGCACAGATACACGGGATATTGTTAAGTTTATTGAATCAAACATATCCTGATTTTAATAGTCTATGAATCCTTACTTTTCCACTGATATATAAAAGTAAGGATTCTTCTATATCAATCAGCAAAACAGTTTAGAATGATTGAAGATAATCAACATCGATTACATGGTGATTGTTCTAGTTTAAAAGCTGAATATGTAAGTAATTAGTTTTACAAATAAGCTGTAAATTGCAAAATATATTAAGAGGTAATATTATAAATATAAACACCAAGAGGTAAAAAATGAAAATTAAACATATTGATCATATCGGGATTGCTGTTAATGATATTGAATCATCACTTAAATTCTATAAAGATATGCTTGGATTGACATTCGAAGGCACTGAGATTGTTGAAGAACAGAAGGTTAAGGTCGCTTTTCTGCCAATGGGTGAGGGGGAGTTTGAACTTCTTGAGACTACTGAAGTAGATGGTCCAATCGCAAAATATATTGAAAAGAATGGACAGGGAATTCAACATATAGCTGTCAGAGTGGAAAATATTGAGGAGGCCTTAAGCGAGCTAAAAGAGAAGGGTGTTCGTCTAATTGATGAAAAACCGAGAAAGGGCGCAGGCGGAGCAAAAATAGCTTTTATTCACCCAAAGGCAACTGGTGGTGTTCTACTCGAGCTATGCGAAAGATAGGCTTGAAGGTTTGATTTTGAAGTTTTGTATTTCATGAATTACAAGTTTTTTTGCTGCATTCTTCATATTGAAGTGATATATATTATTAGTGTGTAACAGATTTAATACTAATTACCTATTGGAAGTAAAAATGAAGCTATTCATGCCAATATATATTGTTTCAATTTTATTACTATTTATAGGATGTTTGGATGATAGCAATGAAGAGCTAGTTTTAGAAATATCTAGTGCTGAATGGTACACTACAATTGATGATGGTTTTGGCTATATTCATCTTTCAATAGCTGGAACAACGAATGGTGAGAAAGTTTCTTTTACAACAATTGGTGATGGAGACAGATCTGAATTCTGTCTCGAGTTAGACTTAGAAAATGATTTTAATCAAGATATTGTTATCTATTTTACACACGATCCTGAAAATATACAACGGAAATACAGAACAGTTGTTACTGCTTATTCGGAATTTGGTCCAGAAATAGATACAGTAGGTTGTACTGGTTCTGGTGTAACAAAAAGTATAGATTTGGAAAGCGAAGAATTAGCATTTATTGAATTGATTGTAAAGTAAATAAGATACTTATTCATTACCTAGA
>JAXHTB010000286.1:0-5305 GCA_034190185.1 Spirochaetota bacterium
GGATTCCTTATGTCAGGAGCGCCGTCTCCGTCTATAATGTCTCCTTCCCAGTTATTGCCTGTCCATTTTACAACAGGTTTATCTTTATTCCATGGATTGCCATCTCTGTCAACACTTGCTCTATTATAGATAATTCTTCTATTAGCAGGCCAGCACCAGGACCATTGGGGATACATTCCAAGCTCATTAGGTGCATCCTCCATTCCTCTTCTTGCCATAAGATTCCCTTCTTCAGTATAGCTCCCGCTATAGAGCCAGTTGCCGCAGGCTGTGGAGCCGTCGTCCTTTAGCTTTGTAAGATTTTTTATAAGTGTTTTAGTTCCCCACTCAAAGCCATTTATTTCCTTTGCAACCAGATGCGGGTCCGGGTGATCTTCACCTTCTTTTGTGAAGTTCCAGTATGCCTTCAGGATAGGATCCGAAAATTTTGCATTCTTATCTTTTTTATATAGTTTTCTAACTTCTTTAAAAATTCTGTCTATTATCCAGAGTTCGTCCTTTACCTCCCCTGGGGGTTCTACAGCCTTATATCTCCACTGTGCCCATCTACCAGAGTTGCTTATACTACCCTCCTTTTCAATCGAGGAAGCAGCAGGAAGGAGGAAAACCTCAGTTTTTATTGTTTTTGGATTTGCGCCTGGTCTTTTCCAGAATGCCGCTGTCTCTGTTTCCCAGTTGTCTGCCGCCACGAGCCAGTCAAGCTTCTCCAAAGCCTTAGTTTCTTTATTAGAATGAGGACCACCGACAACAGGGTTGGTTCCCATAATTATTGCGCCCTTATGCATACCAGCATACATATCCTCGAATAAGACAATATGAGGATAGAGCTTGCTTGCCTTAGGCAGCCAATCGTAGCAGAAATCGTTCTCCTCTGAAGCGGCATCGCCGTAAAAGGCCTTTAGAAGACTTACAATGTATTTGGGCTTAAACTTCCAAGAATTGATACTCATGGGATCATTGCTCTTTGGTGTATTATTTTTATTATAGGCTTTGAGATTGTGATCCTTCTTGGTTTTTGGGATGTCAAGATATCCGGGCAGGGTATCCCATAGGATGCTATGATCTGTTGAACCCTGCATGTTAGATTCTCCTCTAAGGGCATTTATTCCGCCTCCTGCAAGACCGATATTTCCCATTAGAAGTTGAAGAATTGCATATGACCTGATATTTTGTGTGCCAACTGAATGCTGTGTTGCACCCATTGAATACATTATTGTTGCTACTCTGTCCGGTTTGTGGGTTGATGTATAAAGTTCTGCAATTTTTATAAAAATATTGATTGGGCAGCCTGTAACTGCTGATACCTCTTCAGGTGTATAACGTGAAAAATGCTTCTTCATAAGCTGGTAAACACAATTTGAATTTTTAAGGGTTTTATCCCTTATTGGGATGCCCTTTGCGTTTAATTGGTGTTTCCATGAAGACTTATCTGTATATTCCTTTTTTTTAGTGTTATATCCGCTAAACAGGCCATCATTGAACTCAAAGTCAGGATTTACTAGAAAAGAGGCATTTGTATACTCAACAACATACTCTTTTTGAATCATATCATTTTTTAGAGCATAGTTGATTATTCCGTTTATAAATGTAATATCTGTTCCAGGTCGAAGCGGTGCAAAGATATGTGATAATGAGGATGTCCTTGTAAATCTAGGGTCAACACTGATTAGCTTCCCTCCATTCTCCATTGCTTTTGTTACGTATTTAAATGAGATGGGATGATTCTCAGCCGCATTGCTGCCAATGATCATAATAACATCAGCATGCTGAATGTCGATCCAGTGATTTGTCATTGCGCCGTGTCCAAATGTATTCGACAAGCTTGCTATAGATGCAGAATGATGATTACGCGCCTCATGTTCAAGATACGATATCCCTAGTATGCGCGCCATTTTTGACCAAACATAACATTCTTCGTTGTTAAGCGCAGCTCCTCCTAGTCCCACAATTCCATTAGTCCTGTTTACAGTGTATATCCCTTCTTTCTCTACTAAGGTATCATCCCTGGTTTTCTTTATTCTCATTGCTATCATCTTGAGGGCTTCTTCCCATGATATATCTTTCCATTTGTTGGAATAGGGAGTTCTATATTGCACTTTCTTTAATCTTTTTTTGTTAACAGTAAGTTGATATAATGCATTGCCCTTTGAGCAGAGGGCTCCTCTATTTATAGGATGATCCGGATCTCCCTCTATGTTTATTATTTTTTTATCTCTTGAAGATACTATTAATCCGCATCCAACTGAACAAAAGGGGCATATAGTAGTACTTTCTTTTGCTCCTTTTAATTTATCAGGATTAGATTTGCATCCATTAAGTAAAGGTATTCCACCTAGAAAAGCGCCTGCAGTAGTAATGCCAGAGAGTTTTAAGAATTCTCTTCTGTTAATCCACATTTATACCTCCTTACGATAACAGTAGCTCTATTCTGTTTAAATATGCGGTTTTGTAGCTAAGGGATTCAAGTAATAATATGAGAAACTGGAATCAAAAGCAAATTAGCCTCATTATTCGTACTCTATTATTATTGAGTAGTATTATTATATGAAATTTAAAAAATAATTTATTTTAATATAAATAATTTCACTCTGTTATATTTAATCTTTTATCTAATTTATTTCAGTAATATAGTTCATTTAAGCTTCATTGTAGTTGAGTTTAAGGTTAATATTAGTTAAGGTTTTTTAATAATCAATAAAAATATTTAGCTAAAAAGGGTAGACTATACTCTTTTGTGTTTTAATTGTAAATATGCATCCAAAATCTAAAGAAATGTTTATAAAATTTTAAATTAGATAATTGGTTTACTTCTGGATATGATTTATATATTATTCTAAAATTAACAAATGGTTATAATGATCTGTAACTTATTTTCTGTACAGTTTATTCTATTTTTTTTTATCATATCGGATTAAAAATATATTTTTTTTATATTACCTATTGACGATTTATTATTTTATTATTATTTTATAAACAAGAATTGTTAGCACTCATTCCGATTGAGTGCTAACAATAAATGAAAATTAGGAGGTATATCATGAACTGGAATTTAACTAACAAGAAAAATGACAATTTTTTTGGTCTAGATCTGTTTAAACAAGACCTTTCAAAAGTATTTGATGATTTTTTCTCTCTTAAACCAACAAATCTTTTCCAATCTGAATGGATGCCCAATATTGATGTTGAAGAGGATGAAAATACAATCCATGTAAAAGCAGAAATGCCAGGGATAGATGAAAAGGATATCAGTGTAAATCTTGAAAATAATATCCTGACATTAAAGGGAGAAAAAAATGAGGAGAAAGAGGAGAAATCAAAGGATAAAAAATATCATTACTCCGAAAGAAAATTTGGCTCCTTCTCTCGATCAATAACTCTTCCTGAGAATATAAAAACAGATACAATTGAAGCTACTTTCAAAAAAGGTATTCTTAAGATTGAAATACCTAAGGATGAAACTAAAAAATCAAATAAAATTCAGGTAGAAATTAAATAAATAATGCAATTTAAGGAGGATAACATGTATACAACATACAACTTATTCGATAATCTTCTGGGAATGAGAAATTTCATGAATAATTTTTTTACAGAAATCCCATCTAGCTCAAGGGTCAGGGAGTATCCATATATCAATCTATATGAAAAGAATGATATTATAAATATCACAGTTATTGCCCCTGGACTTAAGGTTGCAGATTTAAACCTTGAGTTAATAAATAACAGCCTTATAATTGAGGGTGAAAAGAAAAGTGATTACCAGGATAAACCTTATATTAGAAAGGAGAGAAAATTTGGTAAATTTAAAAAATCTGTCAAACTACCATTTAAAGTTGATGAAAATGATGTTAAAGCAGAAATGAAAAATGGTATTCTGACAATAACCCTCAACAAAAGTGAAGATGCCAAACCAAGAAAGATTGAGGTTAAAGAATAAAAGGAGGTAGAGAAATGACAACAGAAGTAACAAAATTAAAAAAGGATGAGTACAATTGTGAAGAATGCGTCATTGTTCCGCCTGTAGATATATATGAGACTGAAAATGAATATATCTTAAAAGCTGAGTTACCTGGTGTAGCTAAAAAAGATATAGATATTACACTGGATAATAAAGAGCTGGAAATATATGGTAAAGTAGATGATGAATTTGCAAAGGAGGATAATCAAAAATATTCAGAATACAAACTATACAACTACAGTAGGAAATTCAAGGTTGGTGACGGAATTGACAATAATAAACTAACAGCAAACCTTGATAATGGTCTACTTACAGTTGTCTTGCCAAAGAGTGAAGGCATAAAACCAAAGAAGATAGAAATACACTAATAATAGAGCGCCTCCTCCCTGGTCTTTCTATTGGGGAGGAGGTTTATACTCAATTGTAATACACATGTATGCAGTTAAAGTTAAAAATTTATCATAATACCACCATAATATGTGGCAAAGTTCATATTTAGGTTTAACTTCTTACCTGAACCGTCTGGCATTTTCTCTGAATCACTATACATCCAACCATAACGCACATCACCCTTTAATTGAACATATTTCTGAAAAAGTGGAATATGTAAACCACCTTGTATATAAAATCCTGGGCGAATTGAGAGTTGTTTATAACCGTAATCTGTTAATTTTACATTCATTACATTCCAGAATAATCCTGCATTAAAATCAAAAATAAAAATCGAAGGTATCGGCAGTTTAAACCAGTCCCACTGAAATAGATCGTATCTGTCATTGCCGTTTTTTGATTCAAATTTAATATAAGTAAAATCCAATGCCAGTCCCACAGCAGAAATATATTTTACATTTGGAAGCTTGATACCAGTAAATAGATCGATTCTTCCACCTTGTCCATCATTAAAATAATTGGACATGTCACCTTTGGGTTGAGCATAAGCATATTCTAAAATACAGCGAAATGCAGGCTGCTTCTTTGAAGCAATAAGATTACTTGATAAGATAATATTGGAAAAAAGGCATGTTATTAAAAAAAATAAAAGATTTTTCATGACAGATCCTTATTTTTCTATTTTCCATAATTTGATACCTGGAATATTGATTTTGATAATTATATATTATTATTAAAGTAATTGTCTATATTTTTTTTTAGTATAATCATTTTATTATTTTTTTTGAAAGAAAAGGGTAATAAATCATTGACAAAATAAGACTCATTGACAATTTAGCTTCAAAATAAACGAATTTGAAGTATATATTGAGTCTGTCAAAATGAAAAAAGTAGTATTTGGTATTATCCTCTTAATATTTGTTATTGGGGCGTTATTTAGTTATTATACAAAGGTTTCCT
>JAXHTB010000287.1:0-5254 GCA_034190185.1 Spirochaetota bacterium
CTGGCATCTCCAAAAAGCGTCTCAGCCACCTTAGCTCTCTTAAGAAAAAATCCGAAATCTGCTTCATTAGTAAAACCAAATCCCCCGGTTAACTGCAGTGAAGTTTTAGTAACTTCAAGATAAGCCATGGAACACTTTGCTTTAGCAACGGAAACTGCCAAAGCGCTTTCATCACTATTCTCATCTATTGATGCAATAGCATAATAGGAAGCTGACATTGCCAACTCTTTTTGTATAAGCATATCAGATGCTTTATGCTGCAAAGCCTGAAAGGAACCTATCGGTTTATTGAACTGTTCCCTCTCAGAGATATACTGTACAGTCATATCCAGCACTGCTTGCATTCCACCAACCATTTCTGCACATAGACCAGCGGTTGCCTGATCTATTACTTTGTTAAGTATAGGATATCCTTTGTCAAACTCGCCAATCATATCACTTTCTGCTACGAATACATCCTTCAACTCCAATACACATGCGTTTCTTCCGTCCATCGTCTTTACCGAAGTTATTCCAAGACCTTTTGAATCACAAGGCAGAAGAAAAAGTGAAATACCATTCTTGTCAAAAGGATTACCTGATGTACGAGCTGATACAATAAAGGCATCTGCTGAACATCCATCAAGCACGAATATCTTTTTCCCAGAAATTAAAAATCCGCTTTCACACTTCTTTGCAGTCACTCCGCAATAATTCAAATCATACCGACCTTCATCCTCCATATATGCAGCAGTAATAAATAGATCACCCTCAACAATTTTTGGCAGAATATTCTTTTTTTGGACATCTGTTCCTCCGAGAAGGGCTATATTTCCTCCTAATAAAACACTGGATATCCAGGGTTCTGGCAGCATTCCTTTACCCATTTCCTCAAGCAATACCATAACAAAACCGAAGTCCAATCCAAGCCCCCCATAATCCTCTGGATATATAAAACCCATCCATCCAAGATCAGCCATTTTTTTCCAGACATCTTTTGAATATCCCCACTTATCACCTTTAAGTTCTCTTAAGCGGTCAAAAGAATGCTCATTTTTAATAAAAGATGCGACACTCTCCTTTAGCATTAAATGTTCGCTTGTAAGTTCAAAATCCATCACTTATCCTCTTCTTGATAAAAGATTAAAGATATGACACATAATTATAACAAGATTCTTGAATATCGTATATATTGTAAAGAAATTTTTTTACTATTTTTTATTTAAAAAGGCAGTTGCTCAAAAATAAGAATAAAAAACGCAAAGTATGCATAAAAAATAATATCTTATCTTTTGATTGCGTACTTTGCGTCTAAACTGTAATTAAATTGATATTATACATTCACCACAATTTGATTTTTCTTAAATATATAACATCAAGAAAGGGTGAATTATTTATCAACGGTTAAATAGTACAAAAATCTTTAAGCTCAACTTTATAATTACATATAAAAATTGCATAAACTATATAATAACTATAAAGCAATGAATAAAAGAAAAATTAATTTTTAGTTATCTTCTTTATTTCATTTGTAGTTTAGTCTTATTCTTCAAATAATCATCATATGCCTCTTCCCTAAATTTCAGGAATTGAGGTTGTCTCTTTTCAAAGAATGCGCTTTGTGCTTCCTTCTGCTCTTCACTATTCATAAAATGTGGAGCTATTCTTCTTTGCGAGACACCAGCTTCATCATATCTCATATAATTAAACTCATCATCAAAGGCTGCCTTTAATAATTGTATACATGTTGGGCTTTTTTCAAGAATCTCCTGACACCACTTATCGACTTCTTCATCAACTTTATCTAAAGGCACAACAACATTAGCAAGCCCCATCTCAACAGCCTCTTGTGCACTATATCGTCTACAAAGCATCCACATCTCTCTAGCTTTTTTCGCACCTAAAACTCTTACAGCATACTGAATAGGCCAACCACTTGCAGGACTTCCTACTCTAGGACCATTTTGCGCAAATCTTGCATTGTCCGCAGCTATTGTAAAATCACAACAATAAGCCATATGATTTCCACCACCAACACACCAACCCTTAACAACAGCAATTATCGGATTTTTGCATGCAACTAGAAGTTTGTTGCAATTCATAAAAATAGAATCTTCGAATTCACCTTCAGCTTCAGATCCAACATCCCCGCCTGTACAGAAGGCTTTGTCGCCTGCTCCTGTTAAAATTACAACACCAATTGAAGGATCATCATTGATATCATAAACACACTCCCATAGATGACGAATTGTATCACCTGTAAAAGCATTCAATTTATCAGGGCGATTGATGGTCATACGTGCAGCGCCTCCGGTGTCGAAATATTTTTTCTCATAAATTAAATCATCATAATCATAACCTTCGACTTTTTTCCAATCCTTATAAGTTGGAATTCCCATTAATATCCTCCTATTTTTAGGTTTATATAAAAAATAATAAATCTGCAATAAAATTCTAATGTAAAATTTTAAAGATATATTGATAAGATTAATTTATTACTTATACTCAAATATTCAAATTAATTTAAAAAATAAAAAAATTTTTTTCAAAAGATAGTAAAATTCTTTAACTATATACAGGAAAGTCAAGTTTTTTTCTAAAAGAAAATCGATCAAACTAATAAAATATTCTATTTTTAAAATTATTTATAACGGCTGAATTGAGTAGAAGGTTCTATGTGTCGCGAGTTTGCTCACGTAAGCACAGGTTCTTTCCACTCCAACGATTTGTTACTGATGGCGCTGACTCGCCATCAGTAACAAATCGTTGGAGCATAGCTTAACTCAACCGTAACCGAAGGGTGTAGCCCTTCGGTTACATACAAAGTATGTTTCATCTTCTTATAATGCAATAACAAGCTTGCCTTCATCAACAGTTACTGAATAAACTGTTAATTTTTTCTTTGCCGATCCTGAAATCACTTTACCATCATATTCAAATGTCGATTTTCCAATACTGCAGCATTGTACATTATTAGCGCCAGGGACTGGATCTAAGCGACGCTTTCCATGGGTACAACGATTTTGGAAAGCATAATATTCGCCATCTTCTCCATATATAACAAGTAATCGATCTGGAATACCCTTTCCTTCAAGTCGTACTGCTCCATCAGGTCTACCAAGTTCAGGCGCTCGGGACAGATCCACAATAACCTTTCCATTCTTGTATGTCCAGCAACCTTCATCAACCGGTTTTTTTGTATAACATATTCCCAAAAACCGCTGAAAGATGTTCCTTTGATAGGTCTCTCTTTGCATAACTTAAACCTCCATTTATAGTTATATAACTGCTTTATTAAATACTTAAATAATCGGAATACTAACCTTATAGATTCAATTGATGAGATCACAAAATTATGAAATTCTTCATAATAATTGATATTTATGTGGATCCACTGATTTCAAGAAGTTACATTGAAAGTTGATTGTTCTTTGATATTATTGTATACTTTATAATCTTATTACAGTGAATATAACTTAAAATAGGTAAGATCAAATATTTTATGCTTCAGAAAGTAAACTTAATTTCTGATTTAATAAAATATATCCCTTTTTTATATAATTAAAGAAAGAAGGAAGCATATTACCTTAAAAAGGTAATAAAATAATCTATCTGCAGATTTTTTACTGCACTTTATATTTATGTAAATAAATCACTTCCTTTTGATTTATAAAAATACCAATGAATAATATATAGTTGCGATTTAGCATTTTGTCAAGACATAATTATATATAAATTGCAGTCATCTATAAAATATTGGTTAACAGAATAATAGTTAAATATAATCAATAAAATTATTATAATCAGCGAATTTAAAGACAAAAATGATAATATCTTTATATAAATATTTAAGTGGATTCAATATATTATCTTTTTTCATATAATATATTAAATCATAAACATAAGGGATATATATTATTTTTCTTCATCAGGAGAAGGTCCAAGATAATAACGATGTGTGTCAAATATTCGAATAATATCTAACTCCCGCTTAGTAGGAGGTGCAATCTTCTCAAGATCATCAGCAATATCGAATGACCATTCACATCTTTCACGAATCATCTCAAGAATTTCTTCCATACTTTTTCCTTCAATTGGATAATAGCCAGTTAGAGTAAATGTTTTATTGCTCTTTATTTTTTCAAAAACTCCATAATTTGTCACTACAGCAGTAACCCTCTCTCCTGGAGAGGTAACATAGTATACATCCTTAGGCATTCTTGATTTTCCTTGTATCACAATAGCCACAACCTCTTTTGCTCTACTAGCAACATCATTAGCGCCACCAGAACCCACAATATATCTATCCTCTGCCATCTTTGTAGTATTGATGTTTCCATGCTCATCAACCTGACCAACACCAAGAGCTCCTATACAGGATCCATTTATACCACCTACAAAGATGCCAAGGATATGATGAACATCAGTACCCTTTTTGCATGTTAAAAAATTACGCAGCCCAAAAAGGAATGGCTCAGTTGGACGCGGCGCATAACCATACATACCAACCTCTGCCATCAACTCAACTGTGCGTCCTTCATCCTCCAGCATATAGTATGAAAGCCATGCGCCAAGATTGGCAATACCAGCACCGGCAAGGAGTGTCTTATAATCATTGTTAATAATCTTTTCTTTCAGCTTCCTGTTCATTGCAACAACAGCCATCTCAATAGGGGTATAATCTTCAGTATCAGGGACCTTTTCTACAGTCTCAAGATCGAAACACCAGGAATCGCTGTGGGACTGTCCCTTAAGCTGTAATATTCGATCTAATCCTAGCTTTTCAAGATAATCCTCATGATCCTTGCATGATAGCACCCATTCTTCTACCCACATCTGAAATGCATCAGGATCCTTGCTTGCCTGATGGACATCTTCAACAAACCTGTAATCCTCAGCATAGAGCGGCATCCAATCCAGACCAACATTAGACAAACCACTGGGATGCGCGCCAAAAGGAACCTCTGAAACAGATCGAACATACACACCAGGAAGCCCCATCATATGGGAATATTTACGAATCACCTCAGTAGGAACGATCTTTTCTGCAGTAAGGAGAACCCCCTCTTTACTGGCCATAGCGCCATACATGTTATCTGCTAAAGGAGGCGCAAAAACAGCATTGCCATCGGCATCTGCCATCCATGCATGTACGACTGTCAGATCAGGTTGAAGCGCCTTTACAAGTCCAATCTTCTGTCCGCTTTTAAAAGGATCATCAATTACCAAAAAATCATCTTTATTTTCCTTCTCCATATCACTGCCTATAAGTGAA
>JAXHTB010000288.1:0-5247 GCA_034190185.1 Spirochaetota bacterium
AAGAATTTCAGCAATTGGGTCGAGGATATGAGGGAATCCGAGCTTCTTTACAAGACTATTTCAATTACAAAGGAAGTTGATATTGCAAGATCAATATCCGATAACCCGGATAAGTTCTACAATATCCTGAAGAACGACATTTCCGAAAGACGTATGAACGAAATAATGTCCCTGATAATAAATAGAGATATTTCTTACAGCGAGAGGATAGCGTCACAGTTCTGTATCATATCCAATTACAGAAGATTGAAAATATCAAAAATGAGCTCTAAGTTTAGGAGCTTTGGCTATTTGCTATCATGTATAGAGGATCCTGATGATTTTATATATATACTGTTCGAAGCTGGATGGTTTACTTTATCAACAGCCTGTAAAGAAGTAAAGAAAAAGGCAATAATCCCCCTTCTAAATAGTGTACCCTTACCAGCGAGGTATCTAATTGAGGATGTTCTATCCGGTGTTGTTAATCCGAATATTATTCATGACGAGATTCAGATACAAAAGGCAAGAACAATATGTATCGATAAGATAATTTCTCTTTACGAGGATGGAGTTATTCATCTTCATGAGTAAATCCGCTTTCTTTATCCTTTATATATTGCCCAATCCTTTCAATTCCATCTTTTAACTCATCAAACTGGGATATATTTAGTGTTACACCCTTCTGGGTCGGCTTAAAAGTTATATCACCTTTTTCATCTATGGATTTATACCATATTCTTAAATTTATCAGATCTCTTCCCTTAAATTCGGATATTTCAATTCTGATAATTTCAGTCTTATTTTTTTCAATGTCTTTTATTATTGCGCTCATTTACACCTCTTTTATCCTTGCATATGTATTTTGGGATTAAATATTAATTAAAGAAATTTTCATAGTTTTGAAAAGTAATCTATAGTTTTAGCTAATCCTTCCTCAAGCTGAACTTCCGGTTTCCAATTTAATTTTTCTTTAGCAAGTTTTATATCCGGTTTTCTTCTTTCTGGATCATCTAAGGGAATAGAATTAAATATAATTTTAGATCTGGAATTGGTCATTTTAATGATCTTATCTGCAAGCTCTAATATAGAATATTCTTCTGGATTGCCTAAATTAATAGGACCTACAGTATCATTAGGGGCATCCATCATAGAAATCAACCCTTTTATCAGATCATCGACATAGCAGAAGGACCTGGTTTGACTGCCATCCCCATAAACTGTTATATCTTCATTTTTTAATGCCTGCATTATAAAATTACTCACAACCCTGCCATCTTGCGGATGCATTCTGGGTCCATAGGTATTAAATATTCGCACAACTCTAATATTCACATTATTTTGCCTGTAGTAGTCAAAAAAAAGTGTTTCAGCGCATCTTTTACCTTCATCATAGCATGATCTTATGCCAATAGGGTTTACATTCCCCCAGTATGATTCTACTTGAGGATGTAATTCAGGATTTCCATATACCTCACTTGTTGATGCTTGTAGTATCTTGGCCTTTACTCTTTTAGCAACGCCAAGCATGTTTATTGCACCCATTACGCTGGTTTTAATTGTTTTAACAGGATTATGTTGATAATGTATTGGCGAAGCAGGGCATGCAAGATTATAGATTTCATCAACCTCGAGAAATATTGGATGGACAACATCATGTCTTAATAATTCGAAGTTAGAATAGTTCAGCAAATGTGCTATATTTCTCTTTGAACCAGTAAAAAAATTATCAAGACATATAACGTCGTATCCCCTGTTGACAAGTAATTCACATAAATGCGACCCAATAAATCCTGCTCCGCCTGTTACAAGCGCTCGATTACTAAACAACATTATGAACGACCTATGCAATAGTATTTAAAACCTTTATCTTTCATAATAGATGGATCGTACTGATTTCTTCCATCAAAGATCACCGGACTCTTCATATAACCTTTCATCCTCTCAAAATCCGGTTTTCTGAACTGATGCCATTCGGTTAAGAGAAGAAGTGCATCTGAGTCTTTTAGTGCATCATAATAATTATCGATATACTCAATACAGTCATTTCCTATAATTATTTTTGCAGTATCTATTGCAATTGGATCGTATGCTCTAAAGTTTGCGCCTTTCTCCTTTAGATTATTTATTATATCGATAGAAGGTGCTTCTCTCATATCATCAGTCTGAGGCTTAAAGGAAAGACCCCAAATCGCAAATAATTTCCCTTTTACCTCTCCATTAAAATGCCTAATAATCTTTTCAACAAATTTTTTTCTCTGGTTTTTGTTTATAGCTTCAACAGCAGTTAGTATTTTTGAGTCTAATCCCAATTCCTTTGAAGTCTGAATAAGAGCCTTTACATCTTTAGGGAAGCATGAACCGCCATAGCCTAATCCTGCAAATAAAAAAGCATTTCCGATTCTTGTATCAGAACCTATACCCCTCCTGATATTCTCAATATCTGCTCCGGTATTCTCACAGATTATGGCAATCTCATTTACAAAGCTGATTCTAGTTGCAAGCATAGCATTAGCTGCATACTTTGTCAATTCTGATGATGGGATATCCATAATTATAATTCTTTCTCCTTTTCTTAAAAAGGATGAATAAAGCTCCCTCATCAGTTCTGTGGATTTTGTATTATCGGTTCCGATAATAATCCTGTCAGGTTTCATAAAGTCTTCGATAGCATTTCCCTCTTTCAAAAATTCAGGATTTGAAACAACATCAAACTCAACATCGCCTCTTTCTCTTTTTTCAAGTTCCTGTTTCACTGCCTCCTTTACTCTTTCGGCAGTGCCAACAGGAACTGTGGATTTATTGATTATAATTGTGTAGTTATTAATTATTCTGCCGATGTCACGCGCAACATTCAACACATTCTGCAAATCTGCAGAACCGTCCTCATCCGGAGGGGTTCCTACTGCAATAAATACAAATAGTGATTCATCAATGCCCTCTCTTAACTCATTAGTAAAATTGAGTCTTCCCTCAGCATGGTTGCGTTTTATCATCTCCTCAAGACCTGGCTCATAAATCGGGATTATACCCTTCTTAAGATCACTTATCTTGTTTTCATCTATATCAACACACCTTACATCATTTCCCATCTCTGCAAAGCATGTGCCTGTTACAAGCCCAACGTATCCAGTACCTATTACAGTAATCTTCAATTTTTTCTCCTGATAAAAATTGATGTAAAATCAAATCAACTTTTGTGTATTAATTTATTAATAGTCTATTTCAACATAACCCAAATGCCAATTAGTATCAAAAAAGCCCCTAAGCCATGCTGTAAAGATATTTTCTCATCTAAAAATAAGTAATTGCCTATTGCAATAAATACAAAAGAAATTGAAGTAATAAATGCTGTTAATGTAGTTGAATTGTCTGCTAAGAAAGGAATTTTTAATAGTGAATTATTTATCATTATGAAAGAAATTCTAGCTCCGATTGCTAAAGACATAGCAAGAAAAAATTTCCAATGAAGTAACAAATATACAATCCTGTTATAACTAAACAAATTTCCGGCAATTAAATTTCTATCACCTAGTAAAATAATTGAACTTACTGTCGTCACTGAGAAAACTATCGACCATAGAATTACCATATACATTTTTTTACCTAATAATTTGATTTATAACTTAATGAGTATAGCTTCGAAAATATTTTTGCGATAGGTTTTGGCCAAATTCTTTCAAAGAGCATAATATCCTCAATCTTCCTTTTATTACTTTCAATACCTTTCGATGTTTCAGAATCTTTATATATTCTATGAGCCAGTAAGCGTTTTTTTACATAGATAAAATTGCCCTTCTGTTTTGATAATCTCATCCAGGCATCCCAATCAAGATTTATAGAAAACAAATTGTTGAACTTAAATACTCCAATATTATCCTTGTTGAACATAACGCTTGGGCAAGAGATCGGGGATCCAAAGTATAAAATTATTTTTTTAAAAATTGTACTTTGTAAACTGTTTTTTATCAGAAATGGAAACAATAGAATTTTTTTAATTATTAAATTAGGATTTTTTGAGCGTAGAACATTATTATAGCATTCATAATAATCAGTAAATGTAATTAAATTATTTATATTTTTTTTGGCGGATAATAAGCACATTTCAGTATAATTACTGAAATATATATCATCCTGATGAGCTAATGTAACATATTTTGTTTGGCAATTATTATAGGCAAATGTCCAGTCCTCAGCTATTCCTTTTCGTTTTTTGTTTATTATTATTGGGATATTATTTTTACTTGAAATTTTATCTAAAAATAAAGAAGGAGTAGAAGTTGATATCATTATATTACTTTTAGTTGTTTGATTTTGTAAAGATTTGATACATTCAGATAAATGAGGTGATTCTTTATAGGCAAGAATAACAAATGTATGTTCAAAATTATGTTTCATTTTTTACAATGGAAATTATGAAATATTAGTCATAAACTAAATGATTTTTTCTAAAACAACGAACAATTCATTATATGTAAAGTATTTACCAATGCATAAAAAATTTAATGGAAAATATTTTGCAATTAATATATTATAATTATCTTTTAAATCATATTCTAATTTTTTTAAAAACGAAATATCTACAAATGTTTTGTGTGTTAAATCAAAATTAAATCCTTTTATACAAGGTACAATTATAATTACTCTCTCAATAGATAATCGATTACATGTCTTCATAATTTGTCTAATTATTTCATGAGCATTTTCTAGGTGTTCAAGGACATGACTAATTATCATGGTTTTGAATTCTCCAGTATTAAGATTATTCAATTTATAATCATCAATATCTGGATTATATAATTTTACATTTAATTTTTTTTTATTACAGTACTCAACTGCTGCTTTATTTATTTCGAATCCGACAGAACCTTCTGGCAATTCAGTTAATAATTCTCCAATTCCACATCCAAAATCTATTGATTTCCCTTTAACATACTTTAAAGTATTATTAATATAGATTTTTTTTGCATTTTTTCGTAACCAACCTCTATTTAATTGATAATTTTTATAGTCATCATTATATTCCATAATTTCCATTATATTAAAATATTATTATTAGAATTACAAGTCATTTCCAACTATTCAGGAGATTGAGGTTTAGACATCTCTTCTTTTTTTTTCACTTCCATTTTCAATAATCCCAATTCTTGTGTAAGATCATTTATATTTTTTGAAAATCTTGTAACGATAATTGAAAACTGGATTAATATGAATAAGATAGTAATCAATAAAATTAAAAATAATGCTGCCGGAGGGTAAGCGATCCCT
>JAXHTB010000289.1:0-5237 GCA_034190185.1 Spirochaetota bacterium
ATATTCAAGAAGTGTTTGGGAGCAGATATAAACGGAGCATGCAGACAGCTTTCCGGCAGCATAGAGAAAAAAATCGAATAGCATTTAACCCCGCTCATTAACAGTATTTAGCGCCCCTTATGTTAATATAGCTGCCCGCATGTATTGGCGAGATCAAAACAGAACAGCTATCCTATCTCATTTAGTATAAACGATTGATGGCGCATATTCTCCCAATCTATTGATTTTGAATGAATTATTTATCAAGACGGTTGGCAGTCTTTTGCAGCTTGTCCTGCTTTTCTAAGTCTATGGTAAATCTAAAACTAAAATTTTGATGCATTGCAGTATGACATTCAGGAGTTTCGTCTTGAATGCCATATGCAGCGCTCCCAATATACTTCGATTATCCATACTAAAACAGAAAGTAATATGTTTCCAAAGAGTTTAAAACATCATCAGGAAAACCGTTGAAGTGATGCGCAATTATTTTGTATAATCGTAAACCCCTTTGCCTGTCTTTCTGCCATATCGACCTGCTCTTACCAGTTTTACAAGCATCGGAGCCGGTCTGTATTTATCTCCAAGCTCTTTCTGCATACCCTCTACTACATGCAGACATGTTTCAAGACCTATCATATCGCATAATGCAAGGGGGCCTATTGGATGATTGCAGCCAAGTACCATTCCTTTATCGATCTCCTCAGCTGTTGCAATACCTTCCCCTAGTGCAAAAAATGCTTCGTTTATCATAGCAACAAGCAGTCTGTTTACGGCAAATGCAGGAGCCTCATTAACTACAATAATCTCTTTCCCGATCTTTGCCCCGAATTCCTTTATTACCTCAAGTGTATTATCAGTGGTCTCATAACCCTTAATAACCTCTAAAAGTTTCATAACTGGAACAGGATTAAAAAAATGAGTGCCTATAAATTTATCTGGCCTTTTTGTGCTGGCTGCCATCTCTGTAATGCTTAGTCCAGATGTGTTAGAAGCAAAAATACAATCCTTCTTTGCAATCTCATCGAGTTCTGCAAAGAGTTTCTTCTTAATATCCATAATCTCAACAACCACCTCAATAACCATATCCGCATCGACTGCTGCTTCTCTCATATCTACTGTTGGTTTTATCCTTGAAAGAACAGCATCCATTTCATCTTTAGTCATCTTTCCCTTATCTACATTTCGAGTAAGATTTTTTTTGATTGTATTCATTCCAGCATCAACTAGCTTCTGGTCAAGGTCTTTCATTGTAACATGGTAACCTCCCTGGGCGCAGACCTGGGCTATGCCGTTACCCATTATGCCAGCTCCTATAACAGAAATTTTTTCAATGCTCATATTATCCTCCTTTAGGTATTTGTGTTACTATTAATATATTTTATCTTTATATATTAAAAAATTTGTCAACTTGTTTATATTTGTCAATAAATATCATTATGGTTCTTACTATTTTCCTTTATTCGATCCAATTTTTACGATCGGGATAACACAGAAATACTGCTTATTAAGAATTATTCGACATTAAAGCAAATATTAACGATTTGAATCGGATCAATTATCAAAATATATAATAATTAGCCTCGATTTACAGGAGCAACCACCACGTCACTGCTAAATACAATATTTATGTAATTTTCCTTGACGGATAAGATGCATTTCATTAGCATTATATGAGATAATAGCTATTTCCTCCCGGATAAAGACTGAGGGATTTATCATATTATATAAATTCGGAACTCATGACATGAGGCACTTGCTTACATGGACGATACCCATTTTTTGGAAAAATACACTTTTAATATATTGCCGAAATTCCTGTATTATCCAGTAGTTGTGACATTGTATAAATCATGATGTATTAAATATGAATGATTTTTTCCTTACCCGTGTAACTTGAATACAAATATCACAAGGTCTGAAATTCGGAAAACCAATCGCAAGGAGAAAAATGAAGAAATATATCCTCATATCAATAATTTTAATGCTTTCTATTAACGCGCTGGCGATAGAAATCCCCTTCACTACCAGCGATAGAGACAGATTGATAAGAGTAGAAACAAAACTAGACGAGTTAGACAAAAGATTTGAGCAGATAGACAAAAGATTTGAGCAGATAGATAGAAGATTTGAGCAGATAAATAAAAGATTTGAGCAGATAATGACATTTATGTGGATGCTTGTTGTAGTATTTGTAGGAATAATCTCTGTTACAATTGGATTTGCTTTTTGGGATAGAAGGACAATGATAAGGCCCTTTGAGGTAAAGATAAAGGCCTTGGAAGATACAGATAGTAAGTTGATTGATGTATTAAGAAATCTTTCCAAAGAGGATATGAAATTAGCTGAGGTCCTGCGTGGATTCGGCTTGCTGTAAGTAAAAGTAATAGTTATTGAATTTGACGCTAAAATTTTCAAACAAATAGGAGGTTAATAATGCCTAAACCGAGGAAATTAGGTAGAGGAGTAGCGGTCGTTGGGGCCGGAATGTCAAAATTTGGCATGTATAATGATCAGGACTCAAAGGATTTTTTTGTCGAAGCTTACAAGGAGATGTTGTCCTCTGTAGATAAAGGAATTGATCCTAAAGATATTGAGTCAATGTATATTGGTAATTTCACAAATGATTTTTTTGTGCATCAGGCACATTGGGGACCGATTATATCAGATATTATTGGTCTTACACCTATACCTTCAACAAGGACAGAAGGCGCATGCGCTTCTAGTGCTCTTGCCTTTAGATCTGGTGTCTTTGCAATTGCATCAGGATTTTATGATATGGTGCTTGTAGGAGGATTGGAACAGATGTCAACGCGAACCACTGAGGAGGTAGCAGAAGGATTAGGCCTGGCGCTTGTTCCTTATGAAATGCAGATAGGTTATACATTCCCTGCAGTTTTTGGTACGCTTGCAACCTCATACTTTGACAAATATGGAGCATCACATAAAGATCTTATGAATATAACCATTAAGAGCCATAACAATGCTACACTCAATCCAAAGGCGCAATTCAAATCTTCAATCAAGGACATTATGAATGCAAAAATACAACGCGCAAAGGATAAGGGACAACCAGAACTGTCATGGGAGGATGAAATAGCGTTTCTCAGCGACCCAAAGCAGAATCCGGCAGTTTCATGGCCTATGCACCTTTTTGACTGCTGTCCGATTAGTGACGGAGCAAGCTGTGTACTTCTAGTAGCAGAAGAAATTGCAGGAAATTTTACTGATAAACCCCTTTATGTTGCTGGAATAGGGCAGGGAAGTGGCAAGGGTTTACATGCTTCAAGCAATTTAACATCTTTTGAAGCTACAAAATATGCTGCTGAAGAAGCATATGGAATGTCAGGTTATAAACCTGAGGACATTCAGTTTGCTGAGGTTCATGACTGCTTTAGTATAGCTGAGTTAATTCATATAGAAGACCTTGGATTCTTTAAAGCTGGAGAGGGGTATAAAGCTGTAGCTGATGGTTTAACAAAACGTGATGGAAAGATGCCTATAAATACATCCGGCGGCCTTAAATGCAAGGGGCATCCTGTAGGGGCAACAGGAGTTGCTCAACTTATGGAGCTTTGGTCGCAATTAAGAGGCGAGGCAGGTGACAGGCAGCTTCCAATAAATGATCTACGAATCGGAGCAGCTCATAACCTTGGAGGTACAGGCGGCACATGCACTTTTACTATTTTAGAAAGAAGATAATAAGGAGGATAAACATAGATGGTGGATAAACCTTTTAACGATTACACATATAATCAATATTTAAATGAAGATAAATTAATGGGTTCTATTTGTAAAAAATGCGGGGCAAAATATTTGCCACCCCGTCCCTTATGCATTGAATGTTTTTCTTCAGATATGGAGTGGTTTGAATCAAGTGGAAAAGGACAATTAACAGCTTTTACATCAATTTTTGTAGGTCCTCCTTTTATGATCAAAGAAGGATTTGACAGAAAAAATCCATACTGTGTAGGAGTCGTGACCCTGAGCGAAGGTGTTAAGATAAACGGCCGTATACTTGGAGTTGATGTAAAGAATCCAGAAACAATAAAGGTTGGAACTCCAATGACACTTGAATTTCTTCATATGGGAGAAGGTGAAAATATGAAAACTCATGTAGCTTTTAATGTAGCATGATGTAGTTTTTTAATTTTTACATTTATGAATGATAATGGATAAGGCTTAATTTCATAACACAATAGTATTTTATATTATCCTAATCTTTTCAGTTATTGAAATTAAGCAGATCAAATAATAGATCAGATAACATGAACAGGTAGAATGCAGGACGGATTGTAATTTGCTTTTTATAAAATATTTCCCCCTGCAGTTGCCTGCTCCCTGATCTTTGTGAAATATATACTTTCAAGGAGAAAAAAATGTCTTCCAATTATGAAACCATAAAGTGGGAAGTAAAAGATGAATTGGGATATTTAACCATTAACAGGCCTGACAAACTTAATGCCTTAAATCCTCAAGTTCTTATGGATATAAAAGATCTTGTGCTTCATCAAGTAAAAGGTTCTGATGAAGTCAAGGTTATTATAATTACAGGAGAGGGGAACAAGGCCTTTATTGCTGGCGCTGATATTGAAGTAATGCTGAACATGAGTTCAAAAGAGGGGCTTGCTTTCTCTGACCTTGGACATCAAGTAATGAGCCTTCTGGAGACTATTGGACAGACCGTGATTGCTGCAATAAATGGATTTGCTCTCGGTGGTGGATGTGAGCTTGCCATGTCATGTGATCTTATCTATGCATCTGATAAATCCAAGTTTGGACAACCCGAGGTCGGCCTTGGGGTAATACCAGGTTTTGGTGGCACTCAGAGATTAGCCAGACTTGTCGGTCCTGCCAAAGCAAAGGAGCTTATATATACAGGCAAGATGATATCTGCTCAGGAAGCAAAGGATATAGGGCTTGTATGTGAGATATTTCCTGCTGATCAGTTAATGACAAATGTTGAAAAAATTGCCAGGGAAATTATGAGCAAAGGGTACATTTCAGTCACTCAGGCTAAGAGGGTAATAAATAAAGGAATCGACCTTTCTCTGGATGCTGCTCTTGAATTGGAGAAACAGGGATTCGCCGTTCTTTTTGATACTGATGATCAGAAAGAAGGAATGAAAGCTTTTGTGGAGAAGAGAAAAGCCGATTTTAAAAATAGATAAAAAACCTCTTTGAATTTGCTAAATGTATTAAAATTAATATAAAATGAATATTTAATGGGTGAACATACATATGCCTTTCTCAACTTT
>JAXHTB010000029.1:0-18346 GCA_034190185.1 Spirochaetota bacterium
AGATGTTAAAAACACTGATGAATTAAAAAGTATATGCAATGCCCTGGAGGATATCAGTTCTAATGTAGATATAGCAGGATGCGCTTCACTTGGAACGCTTTCCTATGAAAGTGCGAAAATGTTAAAAGAATCCGGTTTAAAGCGTTATCATCATAATCTGGAAACAGCGGAGAGTTTTTTCCCGGAGATATGCACAACCCATTCTTATGAAGAAAGGATTAAAACCGTAAAGATAGCTAAGGAGGCGGGGTTTGAAGTCTGCTGTGGCGGGATATTCGGAATTGGGGAGACACCGCAGCAGAGATTGGAATTTGCCTTTACTCTCAAAGAATTAGATGTCGATTCCATTCCCCTTAATTTCTTGAATCCTATTACAGGAACACCTCTGGAGAATGCTCCAGCTATACCCCCAATGGAAATACTAAAAATTATTGCAATGTTTCGATTTGTTCATCCTACCAAGGATATTAGAGTATGTGGTGGACGACAAACAAATCTAAGGGGTGTACAGCCCCTGATGTATATTGCTGGAGCAAATGGTATTATGATAGGAAATTATTTAACTACAGCTGGAGGAGACCCAAATGAGGATTTACAATTAATTGAAGACTTAATGTTGAGTATTAGATAATAACTCTAAAAATGTTTCAGTCAGTGAAAATACTCTAATCCGGAGTTTTCGGAATATATTTATTTGAATGGTTTAATTATAATAATTGTTTCAATATTTTAGTGAAGTAATGTCAGAAAAATATAATACAAAAAATTACACTTTTTGAAGGAAGCAGCTTATTATATATATTCTGCTGGTGGATATAATTTCATCAATCCACAACTTTTGGCAATAGCTCTAATATCATCTCAAACTATTTTTCATGTTGCACAGCACTGATCATTATTGGCGATAGACGCCCTTATAACAGCTAGACATACGAAAATTAGGCGCTTATCTCATTAAGTATTGCATTCACTGTTCTTTCTGTTGCGCACCCAGGATTGAAAAGATATTTTTTTATAATTACATTCTGCTTTTTACGTTGTTCTTCTAACTGAGAAATTGTTTGAATATCGCTTTTAATAATTTGACTGATAATATTTCTCAGTTCATCCAGTTCCTGAAATTGAAATGCCGTATCACAAATATCCCTTTCAGATTCAACATATATTTTTCCTTTAAACCACTCTTCATTATAATATAATATAAGCGGTTTATAAAGGAGGCTGAATTCAAGAGAGACACTTGTGCCAATGTCAGTAATCATAATATCTGTTATCGGATATAGCTCCTGAATATCTCTCTTAAATACAATTGATACATTGCTGAATTTATTTGAAATTTCGCATAGTCTTTGCTTCCAATTAATTTCTTTGTACTTTTCAATTAATAGGTAATGAGGTTTTACAAGTATAAAAGCGTCAAATAAAGATAACTCCTTAATAATCTCTTCTTCAAAATGGCAAAGAGAATTATGAGGATTCCAATGAGGAGCGAATAAAATAACAGGCCTTTTATCTATGCCGTATTCTATGAACAGTGAATCATTTACCGAATCACCTTTCTGGAGCAGGTCAAGCTTAGCAAAACCTGTATTATAGATGATGAGCGGTTTATCTAATCTATCATGAGCGTCATCAATTAGATCGTTAAATTGAGGACCAATTGAAAAGTGAACATCAAAACGATTAAGAATATTTTTCTTCTCATGAAGATTGTATGTAGATATCTCATGTGTAATCTCAACTGTTTTTGTATTGAGATATGAAACAGGGAAATCCGACATTGTAACTTCAGGGCATATAAACATATCAAATGGCACAAAAGGAGAGACTGTATTTCTAATCAGAAAGTGGTTATTAATATAATTAAGGAGATAATTTTTTAAACCCTTATTGGCAATGTTATATGAGAAGTATATTTTTATATTTGGGCACTCCCTAAGAGAGTTATAAACTGGTTTGAAAATATCAAACAGATGATCATAATGAATATTAAATACAATAGTTTTTACACCTTTCAATTTATCCAATAATATTACTATTATAAAATAAATTATTTCAATAACAATTAACGGGTTTTTAGCAATATTAATAATTAACTTTTTCATGACATTCCTTAGTAATTAGTAAATTTATAAAAAAAGCCCTCAATGGCTCATTTTGCCGCTAGTTGAATATTTCGATAAATTATATCCACCCTCTACTTCCCCTCTGACTTCTACCCACATTTATTTGTATAAAACAAGGAACAGACACTTCATTAATCACATATTTTTTTCTCTGGTTAAAAGACGAGAGAAATATACTTCATAGTCCTTAACAACTATTATTTTACAATAAATCAATAATTGAAAAAACTGATGTATAAACATAAAAAAAATTAATAATCTCTAAAGTTAACTTACATTAATATAACCAATATTGGTAGGAAAAGAATAATATATTATTATTTACAGGAAAAAAATATCTTCAGCGTCTTTATTCTAATTATATATGTTGAAAAAATCAAATAATTATTGAAAAAATATCGCATTAAAAATTATTATTTTGAATCAAAAATTATATATAATACTTTTACTATACAAGACTAATAATTATTCTTATAAATATAATTTCTTTGCTTGACAAAATATTTACAATAATATACTTTTGATAAAACTTTTTCATAATTCAGTCTCCGGCATCTGGGTTAACCTACCGGGGACTTTTTTTCATTATCTATTCAAATACTATCAAACTAAAATTAATATAAAATATATCACAAATCGCTTCTAAAGTGATTAGAATTGATCTACAGATATCTTACTGCAACATAATTCAGATAAATTACATGGACGTAATTTATCGAAATATTCAACTAGCGGCAAAATTAGCCATAAAGGATATATTCTACTTTTTAAGGAAACTATAATGCTAAAAAGACAGCAGCTTGAAAAATACTCCGACATCCTGATCTGGGCGCTTGAAACAGCACGCACAAAACCATATAAGCCATACGATATTATTTTATTGCGATACGAGCTTCCAGCCTTACCCCTCACAGAGACCCTGCATAGAAAACTTATCCAGAAGAGATGGAACGTCATCACAAGAGGGCTATCTACTCCAACAATTGAAAAGGACTTCTATACCTTTTCCGATTCACAACAGAGAAAATTTATTGGCCAATGGGAAGAGAAATTCTTTAATTGCCTAAACGGAAACATCTTTCTTTCATCTCCAGAATCACTTACTCACCTGAAGGATGTTGATCCAAAGCGAATGAACGAGGTTGCTGTAACCCGGAAAAAATTGCGCAGTATACTGGAGCGGCGGGAGGAACAGGGTTATTTTGGATGGACACTCTGCACATATCCAACAGAAGAGCCTGCCAAAATGGCTAAACTTTCGATAAAGGAATACACAGCTCAGATAGTAAAAGCATGTTTTCTCAATTCTAAAGATCCTGTTGCAAGGTGGAAGGAAATATTTATCAACTCTCAAGAGATTAAAAAATGGCTTAACAGTCTACCTATAGATACCCTTCACTTAGAATCAAAAACCTGCGACCTGACTGTGAGATTAGGAGATAAAAGAAAATTTATTGGAGTTTCCGGACATAACATACCGTCTTTTGAGATATTCACATCACCAGACTGGCGGGGTACTAATGGTAAATACTATGCTAACCTGCCATCATACAGAAGCGGTAATTATGTTGAAGGTGTTCTCCTGGAATTTGAAAAGGGGAATGTGGTTATATCACAAGCTGAAAAAGGAGAAAAATTTCTTCAGCAGATGATTGCAATGGACAATGGATCAAAGAGACTGGGAGAATTTTCACTTACTGACAAGCGTTTCTCAAAAATCGATACCTTCATGGCTGACACCCTATTTGATGAAAACTTTGGAGGTCAAAACGGAAACTGTCACATCGCCATTGGAACCTCCTACTCTGATACCTTTAACGGAGACCCTGCAACACTTACTTCCCAAATGAAAAAGAAGTTAGGTCTTAACGACTCAGCTCTTCACTGGGACATTATCAATACTGAGGATAAAATAGTTACAGCAAAACTTAAAGATGGTAAAAAGATTACAATATATGAAAAAGGAAAATTTAAATACTAATAATAACTGTATCAGGAGCTAAAAATTATTAACAATCGATTAATAATAAACTGATAGATTTCCTTCGACGTATTGATTCTGATATCAGTTTATAAATACTAAATATATCAACCTTGAGGACTTAATACCATTATCGGCTTTTTTAAACCCTCACTTTTTTCAAAATTCTTAAGAAGCACAATCGTAGATGATGTTACTTCCTGTCCCTTTGATGCGACTGTTACACCACTCATTATCTCAATATCCTCAGCAATAATCATACTTGTGTTCAATTTATCCAATTCGATCTCAACCTTTTTATACTTTTTCTTTAGGGACATTACCTTATCAAATACATGCACAATAGCCGGATCAAATCTATTTTTAAGTAATTTTATTCTTTGCAGAGCTTGATCTTCACTTGCCCCTGATAAAAGAAATGTATCATATGCATATAATATCTTAAGAATTCTAGCACCAAGAGGTATACTATTACCTTTAACATCATCTTCAGGAAAACCAGAGCCATCATAGTTTTTTTCCTGATAATAAACTATTTTAGCAACCTTTTCAAGACGAGGAATCTTGGATATCAGTTCCATTCCAGTTGTTACATGTGATTCAAATATTTCGATCTCTTTCTGTGATGGTGTTATTCCTGAATAAACCTTTGTGAGAATTTCTTCAGATATTGTTACACACCCAATCTGAGATAATATTGCTGCAATCTCCATCTCCCATTGATTTTTCATTTTACATACTTTTGATAGCTGTATTGATAAAAGTCTGATCCTAGCTGCTCGACTGAATGCCAATGGTTTAACAGTTGCAAGAATCTCTGCTAACATCTTTACACTACCACTTAAAGTATTCTCAAGCAGCTCCTTCTCTGCTTTTATCAGATTGTACTGCTCAATCCCATCATTAATATTTTTTTCAACTAACTCTATTGGACAAGGTTTTATAAGGAATCTGAAAATGCTTCCTTTATTTACAATATCAACAACTGCCTGCATGTCAGCCTGTCCTGTTAACATAAACCGAACAGAATCTGGCGCTATCTCCCTTACTTCTGTAAGAAATTCAACTCCATTCATCTCCGGCATACGATAGTCAGAAACTACAATAGAATATGGGCCATTATTTTTTAAAATCTCAAGACCTTTTCTTCCACTTTCAGCAGTTTCAACATCAAATTTGCTCCTTAATTGTCTTTTAAATGATGAAAGGATATTAACATCATCATCAACAAAAAGTACTTTATTGCTCATGGGTTGCTACCCCTGTATAAAAATAAATTCAAACTTTTTAAACCTTTACAGGTAGGCTTAAAGTAAAAGTTGTTCCCTTATCTACTTCAGAATCAACAATAATTCTTCCTTTATGATTATTCACAATAATATTATGGGCAATAGCAAGTCCTTGTCCTGTCCCCTTGCCAACCTCTTTAGTTGTAAAAAATGGATCAAATATCTTATCTGCTATTTCATCGGGTATACCTTTTCCAGTATCACTGATAATAATATATATAAAATTATCCTTACTATTGGTTGATATTGTAATTTTTCCTTTTTCTGAATTTTCTTTCTCTACAACACTATGGATCGCATGTGATGAATTTATAATCAGATTAAGGATAACCTGACTTATCTCATTTATAGAGCACATAACTAACGGGAGATCAGGGTCGAGATTGAGTTCCAATTCAGCATCATATTTCCATTCATTTTTTGAGATAGTCACAGTACTCTCAATTGCTTTATTTATATCAGATAATTGTTTTTCATTAACATCAGAATGTGTGAAACTTTTTAATGCTGTGATCAGTTCTGTCACACGATCTATACCTCCCAATGTTTCATCAATAGCTCTTGGCAATTCATCTATTAAATAACCTATATCAAGCTCTCTTTCGCGTTTTTGTAAATTTCTAATCATATTAAAAGGTATTTTTCTGGTTGATTCTATAGTTGCTATTAAATTAAAATAATCACCAAAGAAGTCGCATATATTTTGAAATGATTCTTTAAAAAACTTTGCATTATCTCCAATAAACTGCATTGGTGTATTGATCTCATGCGCAACTCCAGCAGATAGCTGCCCAATAGATTGAAGTTTTTGGGATAAGGAAATTTGATTCTCAGATGTCTTCTGCTCTGTTATATCACGAAAAACAATAACATAGCCAATTGTTATATTATTATCATTTATCTTGGATATATTTTCAGATATTATTTTACGCACACCATCCTTTGAAACAAGAATAGTCTCTCTTTTTATACTTTTCGCTCTTTTTAATCTATAAAAATTCTTAAATAAATTATCATTAATAATAGAACCACTTTTATCAGTTATTCTATATATATCTGTAATGTCCCTTCCTATAGATTCTTTTACTCTCCATCCTGTAATCTCTTCAGCAATATTATTTAACATATTAATTTTTCCATTCTCATCAGTTGTTATTACACCATCACCAATACTCTTAAGAGTAACAGCTAACTTCTCTTTCTCCTGAGTAATGATCTTCTCCTCTTCCTTATGTTGAGTTACATCTTCAAAAGTCATTACTACACCAATTATATTCTCTTCTGTTCCAAAAAATGGTTTTGCTGTTACATGACATATAATATTATTCTTATTAATATACTCAAACTCTATCTCCTGTTCTATTTTCATCTCACCATTGAAGATTCGTGTTATTGTACAATCTAATGTATTACATAATTTGCATTTTAAAAATTCCTGACACTTCATACCCTCTATCTGCTCAATACTTAAACTAGTTAATGTGGCAAATGTCTTATTAAACTTATCAACACAATAATCATTGTTAAATATACATATCCCAACAGGAATAGCATTAAAAATCTGATCAAGCTCAGAATACATACTGATGATAAGTTTCTCAGCTCGTTTTTGTTCACTAATATTCCTAAATACAGAAATTATACCTTCAGGATTAGCGTTATAGTCCTTGATCAAAGAGAAATTTGCACTTGTAATAGTTCCCTGATCGCTTTTACTTTTAATTATATATTCAGAAGATACATCTCTCTCCCCAGATATACATCTATCTAGATCTCTTTCTAATTTAGCTATCTCGTCCTTAGAAAATAAAAAATCTGATAACGATTTCCCTACTATATCATCCTTAGGAAGTCTTGATTGTCTAATTGCTGCTCTGTTGACATCAGTAATAATACCGTCTATATCTGAAATAATAACACCATCAATCATTGTATCAATAGCCAATGCAGCCTTTCTAAGCTCATCCTCAATCCTTTTTCGCTCAATAGCATAATAAATTGACCTCTCTAATCCATATTTATCAAACCTCCCTTTTATTAAGAACTCCTGGGCACCATTAGCTACTGCTTTAATACCTAACTCGCTATCCTCTCCAGTTATTACAACAATTGGAATTAATGGGAAACTTTTTCTCATATTGATCAAGGTATCGAGATGTATACTATCAGGAAGGTTGAGGTCTAACAAAACTACGTCAAAATCCTGTTTTTCTAAAATCTCAAATGCATCTAATAAAGATCTTGATGAACTTGAAAAAATATTTTGAACTTCTGACAACATTCCTTCAACAATCTGAAGATTAAACTTATTATCTTCGACAATAAGAATGTTTATCATTTTTTTTATTATAGACATCATTATTTCTGTTTTTCATCCATTATATAACTTTTTCAATATTTAAAATCAAATCATGTGCAGAGCAAGGTTTTGGGAGATATACATTAACCAGATCTTTTGCCTTCTCAAATATTTCTGCTTCTGATTGTCCTGTTAATAGTATACGAATCATATATGGATACTTCTCTTTAATTACTTTTAATAGTTCGATGCCATTTATATCTGGCATTCTATAATCTGATACTATTATATCATATCTACTCCTCTTAAGAACTTCAAGGGTTTCTTTGCCACTTTCAAGGAACAACATATCCCATTCACCCTTTTTTGATCTCAACGATCTCTTAAGCCCTTGAAGAAGATTGATCTCATCATCAACAAATATTATTTTTTTCATTGCATAAATTCCTTGTTCAGAGATACTTGCTTTTAAAATTAAAATGAATAATAGTATAAATTCTCTTTATATCCGAACTAGTTAAAAGTTTATTATAAGGATAAATAAATACATATATATATTTATTTTATCATACTGATTGAAAAAAACAAATTATTTTTCTGCCATTCAAAAAACAAAGATCAATAAATCTGTTTGTAATAAATAATATACTTGATTCTAAATACTAAATTCCATATTATTTCTTAAGAACAATATCTATATTATTTATATTTAATAGAACAAATAAAAATCTTGAGGGAAATCAATGAATGAAAATAATATACCTGATTATTCTGCACTTGATACTCCTGTAGTATTATCCTTTCTTTTTCATCCACGTAAGGACTTTCAGTCTGTCATTGATGGTTCCTTAGAGATCAACATTCCTGTTGATGATAATATAACAATTGGAGCAAAACTATTTTCAACAGATAAAGAAGCACCTACTATACTTTTCTTTCATGGCAATGGTGAGATAGTTTCAGATTACAACGACCTTGGGCCATTATACAACCAAAGAGGAATAAATTTTCTGCCTGTCGATTACAGGGGTTACGGAAAATCAACTGGCAGTCCGACTGTATCTGCTATGATGAAGGACTGTCATGTTATCTTCAGGTTTGTAATAAAATGGTTAAATGATAAAAGCTATTCCGGTCCGATCATTCTAATGGGAAGGTCTCTAGGAAGCGCCTCTGTTCTTGAGCTTGCTGCAAGCTATCAGGAAAGTATCGATGGTCTTATAATAGAAAGCGGATTTGCAAATTTCGTGCCGCTTTTAAATATTCTCGGAATAAATGCAAAAGCTCTGGGAATAAAAGATGACCTTTTATCTAATCGTGATAAAATAAAAAATTTTACAAAACCAACGCTTATAATTCACGCTGAATTTGACCATATAATACCATTATCAGAAGGTTCAGCGCTATATGAGGCTTCACCTTCCAAAGAAAAATATTTTCTTAAGATACCTAATGCGAATCATAATACAATCTTTGCATACGGACTTGAAAAATACCTAACAGCAGTAAAGGCTGTAACAGAAAAGATAAAAAAATAGAAAAGTAAATGATACTGTTCTATATACCGGTTTGATCCACTTATAATAAATTTAAGCATCCATAAATATTACTATTGTTGATAAGGAAAATGATATTCTATATAAGACTATATAAAAAGTTTCACATTTAATTATTGAACAGACAGACACTACTGCATTTAAATATTAAGAAAAATAAAATATACTATTCCCTCAGTCCAGGTAGGGCTTCACCTGCCAATCTCTTCTTTTTTGATTTAGGTGCAAAGATTCTGTATACACGATTGTTAGCGATATCATAACCGTTTATATAACCTCTGTTTATAGGATTTCCATATATAGCGAGTGAGATCATTGTGTCTTTTGTGGGATTCCCAATTTTATGAATGCCATCGTTTAATCGAAGAGTATAATAGGTTTCCCCTGGCTGACATGTTAATTTCTTTGTTTCTGAGATGAGAGCATAACCTTCTTTTGAACTATCATCTTCGCGTCTATAATTAAACACCTCAAGCTCTCCGGAAACAGAGCCTATGACACCCCATGAATTATGATCGTGTATAACAGTATATTCACCCGGTCCCCATAGGAATAATCTTAATGAAAATAAACGCGATGGATCTGCATACAGAAGTAATTCGTTATCAAACATTGTTGAACTTCGTGTATCAGGGTATTCCTTTCCATCAACAATATTTTCTAGGATATCAGCAATGATCTGTTTATTTTTAAGTAGATCTGGGAACCTTTCTCTAATAAGTTCAACGCAAATTTCATCGTCTGATACATCGGTTAGGCATTCTGAGCATTCCTTGGAAAATGAATTTATCTCTAATAATTCAAGTGATGATGCTGTCATGATTAACCTCATACATTTTATTTATTTCCTTGGATGTAGTCCTTTAGCGAAGGATATAGAAGAGATCATATACCATAGCTTCGGATATGTTTCCAAGATTTATATATCGGATCATCTGTGTCACTATCGATAGCTTCAACTTCATTACGATAGTGTTTAAAAACATTCTTACGTTTATATAGCTCACGATCATCCCCAACAGGACAAACCTTTATGCATACTCCACAAGGATAATATCCTCTATTCAAAAGCTGTTTGTGCCAATTAGAACAGGCAAGTTTATCATAGTTTGCAACAACAACTTTATTATTCTTTAATTCATCTTTACTAATAGTTAAGGCATTAACTGGACAACATTCCACACATGCCCCGCAGCGAATACACAAATTTGTTTCTAAAATCTGGTCTGGAGAAAGTTCAGCTATGCAAAACACAGAAACAAAACGCACTCTTGGACCGTACTGTTTTGTGAGCATTGTGTTATTTATTCCGATTGTGCCCAACCCAGAATATTCTGCTGCAGGATTATGCGCAAAAGCAACTATAGGTTTTCGAATCAAAGCATTAATATTTGTATAACAATCACGGCTGAAGAATGTAGAAGCATACCCTTTTCTATTTAACCATCGAGTAAGATCAAAAGCCATATTATCTAATTGACGATTGCAAGTACGATACGCTTCTTTATGGAGCACAGATGGTGTTGTTTCTACAATAGGAAGGGGCATCTGAAGACCAATCACTATTACAGATTTTGCTAATGGCCATATAGAATCAGGTCTAAATGCCTCTGGTACAATACCCTTCTGTCTCCACGTTTCTACAGAAGAAAAACCTATAAGATCAGCACCACGATCATAAAGATAGTTACTAATTTCATCTTTTAGTTTTCGATTCATTTCAAGTCATTCACAAAATGTAACAAAAAATCGATCAATGCTTTAAAGCATTATCTTAAACTAGCAATCTAATAATTTAACTTAATTGTTATGATTAAATATATAGAAAGTCAATGAAAAATTGAAATTCATTGCGATTTTACATAATTCAAAGCCTTTAAAAAAAGGCCTATGTAAAGTAAATTCATACTTTTAAACTGTTTCCAAACTAACTACAAAACAATGATTTGCATGAAGTTCCGCTATACTGCAGCAGTCAATATAATTCACAAAGCTACATAATAGTACAAAATAATAGTTGAATACTATTTTATAAGCTGATCACTCCATAAATAATCTCTCAGTCCGGATTTTCTTCTGATCGGATTATCAATGGCATGACGTAATATCTTCTCATCACCCCATATTTCCACTCTTATACGAGCTCTAGTAATTGCTGTATAAAGAAGCTCCCTTGTTATAACAGGATTAGGGACATCAGGCAGGATTAAAATAAGACTATCAAATTCAGAGCCCTGACTTTTATGCACAGTCATTGCATAAACTGTTTCATGCTCAGGAAGTTTCAGTGGAAGAATAGTTCTTACTATTTCATCTGATGAATTTAAGAAAAATCTAAGTTTATTATCATTATATGAATCAGGAAATAATACTCCAACATCCCCATTAAAGAGCTTATTATAATAATCATTTCGTGTTATCATTACAGGGCGTCCCTTATATAATTTTTCAGCAGGATCGATCAATCCATCTTCTATTAATATCCTTTCAACTAACCTGTTAATATTTTCCACACCATAAGGCCCTTTTCGCAAAGCGCATAGAATTGTAAAATTAAAAAAAATCCTGATAGCTTCAATTGGAGACTCAGCCTTTAGATACTGCTTATATCCCTGAACAGCTCTATCTTTAAGAGCAGGGATAAGAGAAAAATTCGATGTTACATCAACAAGACTGATATCGTTGAGATCATCATCTTTAAGTAGTTTTATTGCCTCATTTGCTGCGCCGTTTCTTACAGCACGGCTTAGGGCTGCAATACCACTATCAAACTTAAAGCGGTGGCTTCTGCGGAGTATCATAATCGAATCTGCAATAGGAGGTTCATTTGCAGATATATTCATTTCCCTGATATCCTCAAGACCTGCTGTGTTAAGTCTTTGAATCAGATCTTCTGAGTATCCATGCTCATTTCCTGTATCGCAGATATCACCGAGAACAGCTCCTGCCTCTACCGATGAGAGTTGATCCCTGTCGCCAAGAAGGATGAGATGAGATTTTAAGGGAACAGCCATAAATAGCTTAGTCATCAATCCCAAATCTGCCATTGAAGATTCATCCACAACAACGATATCATAGTGAAGCTGATTTGATAAGTTATATTTAAAATATGGAGAACCGTGTTCAGGCTTAAGCAGCCGGTGAATAGTAAAGGTCTCAAGAGGAATGCGCTGTTTGATAGAATTACTACAATCAAGATCATTAAGCATATTCTTGATAGAATCCTTTAGCCGCGCTGATGCCTTTCCTGTAGGCGCTGCAAGAGCAATCTCTGCATTATATCCGAAGCAAGCATACTGCTCTAGAAGAAGTATCAGTATCTTTGCAATTGTTGTGGTCTTTCCTGTGCCAGGTCCGCCAGATATTACGCAGAATCTTTTCATTACTGACGCAACCGCTGCAATACGCTGCCAGTCGGTTTCATTCTTAATCTTCGTCTTCTTATTGTCCTCCGGATTGGGGAAGAGCCTGCAGATACCCTCAGCAAGAAGATCGATGTCTACATTTTGGCTTTCTTCTATTATGCGAGCCTTGATATTCTCCGCGAGCAAATGCTCATACTCCCAATAACGGTACAGATACAGTCTCCCCTTATCATCGAGAACTAAAGGTCTAGATTCATTTGGCTGTCCAACGACTGCGCACTCGCGAAGTTTATCGATCCATGCCTCAGCAGAAGGAATCGAAATTTTACAATCGACATCGATCTCTTCATCTAGGACATCATATAGATCCATACCTGCTATTGCAGGAAGGTCAGCGCAGATATGGCCTTTCCCAGTAAGGGCACTTACAATTAGTGAAGCTAAAATAATCTCAAAATTGTTATCATTGGATATCTCTCCCATGAATCTGGCAAAATGCTTATCTATCTCAGTAAAGCAGTTAAGTGCTAATAAATCATCAGTTTTAGTTGTCATAATCTGTTTATTCTTAGCTATCTGAGCTTAAGTAACTGTTTAATGATGCTATAGTTTCAAATGATGGATAATCGCTATAGATCCCAAATAAAGGACTAAACTCAGGGTCAACCCCGCGTACAAAGATATAATACACACCTCCGAAATTCATTTCATAGTTATATCCGGGCATCCTATTATTTAGATATCTATGAAGGGCAATTATGTAAAGGTAATATTGCAAACTGTAGCAATGCTCATACATTACTAAATCTAATTTCTCTCGAGAATAATCTCTTATGTTCCCACCAAGGTAATTCGTCTTCCAGTCAACAATATAGAATCTATTTTTATAATTAAATACCATATCTATGTATCCCTTCATAAACCCTTTTGACTGATGGAACTCAAGTTTTCCTATCTGCCTTACAAGATTCCTGCCAGAGCCCTGCAAACCTGCCTGCGCTAATATGTCTGAAAAACCAGAAGAGGAAATCCTATCGATTGGGAAATAGAACTCAAGCTCGTTCAATCTGTCGCGTTTGCCAATATTACGAAGGATAAAATCGGATCGATCTTCCGCTAAAGGGGCAGAAAGAACAGAATTAACCATCTTACATATTACATCTTTCCAAATTAAGTCAAAGCCGTATTTAGCAAGCTTTTCCTCTATAAGAATTTCTATATCTGCAATATTATCAAAGCAAAAATCGACATTCTCAAATATTTCATGAATGCAACTGCCAGCCTTTAAGCCATGTGGAAAACCGAATATTGTTTCCTCCTCACTTGATCCATCCTGAATTAACGCACTGTTTTTCACCCGGTCGTAATCGGGTTGCTCTGATAAAGCGCTTTGAGTTGATATAAGGGAAGAATAGCTTGATATTACCCAATCGGAAGATATCCTGCCAGTAAATTTACTGCACTGAAATTCACTATCTGATTCATGATCAGGAAAAAAATGTTTACCTTTTAATTGCGGCAGATAAGACACTCTTATAGCGCCTTCTGAATTTTTTTCTAACTCCTTTAAATTCTCAAACATTATATTACTATCCAAAGCTTTAACATGAGCGCTCAACTCTGTTACAATGTTATTTGGATCAACATTATTAGGGCAATGAAAAATGTAAGCCGGAGCGGAAGTCTCTGCCTTGTTGATCTTGCCCCATGCAATATAACAGAGATTCTTAGCTCTTGTCAAAGCAACATAAAGAAGTCGAATATTCTCTGCAAGATTCTCAGTTTCGGCAATCCTGATATTCTCTTCGTTAGAATTAGATATATCAAGTGTTAAGTTATTGTTGTTATGAATATCATGAAATAGAAATGGATCATCTTTATCAACTGTTGAACCTTCCCATGCAAAGGGACAAAATACTATAGGATATTCAAGCCCTTTGCTTTTATGAATTGTTACAATCCTAACAGCATCCTCATCCGTTTCAAGCCGAATCTGATTTTCGTCAGATCTATCCTCAATAGAGCATTTTTCAATGAACCACTTTAACAATCCCTCCAAGCCAAGCTTCAGATCAACCTCAGCACGGTGCAATATTTCTATGCAATGCAGAAGATTCGTCATTCTACGCTCTCCATCAGGAAATGAAAGCATCTTAATACGGACATTCTCATTCTTCATCAAAACACTGAACATACTCATAAAGCCATGCTGCACCCAAAGATCATGGTATTGTAGAAAAGTGTTAAGACGATCTTCCCATATAATCTCGTCATCGATCATCTTGTACAGATCGTTCCCAGAATAACCGAAGATATCTGTAGAAAGAGCAGCTCTAATAAGCGTCTCATTTCTCTGTTCAACAATTGCGGAAATTACCCTTTGCATCTCTCTAGCTTCATGCGATATAAAAATGCTGTCAGCCCCATAAATAACGCTAGGAATATTGAGAGAATTAAGATGTTCCTTCACGATCCTTGCCTGTTTGTTCTTGCGAACAAGAACAGCGATATCCCCTGCCTTGACAGAGCGTTCTCCAATAACAGCGCTCCCTTCCCCATCTGAAATAATAAGCCTAGATATCTCTGATGCAACAGCAGAAGATATCAGAGTCTCAGCTCTTCCTTTGCCTATTGTTCCAACCTTTCCATCTTTATCTTCATAATGCAGGAACCAGATGTTTAATGGCTGCGCATGCTCCCCATTTAAATAGAGCATCTCTTTACTAGTAGATTTTGCGCTATCTATTTGATGAAAGGCAATATCTTTATATATGAAGGGATTAGGAACACTGGAAAAGATAGCATTAACTGCCTTAATAAGATCTGGATATGACCTCCAATTTGATCTAAGGGTTGAGCGATTAGAAATATTTTGAGATGCTTTGATATAAGCAAAGATATCTGCTCCCCTAAATTGATATATAGCCTGTTTCGGATCCCCGATGAGATATAATATACTCTTATCATCTCCAAAAATAGTTTTAAAAATATCGTACTGCAAAGGATCAGTATCCTGAAACTCGTCTATCAGCACAGCCTTATATCTACTTGCAACAGCATTTGACAGCTCAGTATCTTTATGCATAAGCAGAGCTTTATGCATATCCCCTAGGAGATCATCAAATAGACGGATATTCCATCTATCCTTTGCTTTAGCAAGCTCAATCTCTAAAAACTCAAATGCTTCTCGCTTAAGACTTAAAATATACTGATCATACTTTTCCTGCAGGGATAAATAAGTCTTGAGGTATTCATCACAAATATCAAAAAATGTGTGTTGAGGTGCTTTGCCTTCAAATCCACTTTTCATTGAGTTTTTGATTATCGATGAAGAAAATTTTTCTAACTTATCAAAATTAAGATCAGGAAGATCCAGATTAAAATAACCTTCCATTTCAGAGATCCATGCGCTTATAGAATAGCTTTTATATTTTCTTCTATCCAATCCCTTATCATTTAAAAGGATATTCTCAAGATCACACTTTGCCAAAGACCATGAATCCTTTAGCTTATGGAAATATTCAATTAGCAATTTCTCCAATTCGGAAACATTCGGCCTCTCTGTATAAGGAACAATTTTGAAACCAGGGTCAACAGAGCGTTTGCTAAAAAGAGATGTAATATTTTCAGGAGTGAATTTCTTTATTTTTGCATATTGAATAAATAATCTTGAAGCAGTATAAAAATTGATTCTCCAGAAATCGTCGACAATTCCCTGTATAAGATAGTCACGGTCTGTAAGCAATTCTGTATCAAAAAGAGACCTGCTTTCAAAGGCGTTCTGAAGAAGCATTCTATGGCAGAATCCGTGAATAGTAAAGACTGATGCCTCATCAAAATTAATTAATGCATGCCGAAGTCGAGATATAGCTCCTTCATCATTTCTATATTTTCCAACAAATTCATTGAGAAGCTCATCACCACTAGTTCCGATATCTATATGAGTCAATGAATCAAAGGCATTCCTGATCTTTCTCCTTATTCGTAAACGCAATTCTTTTGTCGCAGCCTCTGTATATGTCACAGCAAGGATATCATCTATCAGAAATCCTTTGTCTAGGATAAGCCTGAGAAAAAGAGATGACAGAGTATAGGTCTTACCTGTTCCTGCGCTCGCCTCAATTAAGTTGGTTCCCATCAGAGGATCTTTTATTATATTAAAATCATTCATAATTTTAACACTTTCTGATTATCCACTAGTGGACCGTATATATCAATGGATAATCTGCAAAAGGAATCGTTAAATAGATTTACGCCTCTAAAACATTGGTCATAATAAAGGTCTTCACCCTCACCAGACTGTTTATATCCTCCTTCCCATTTAATCAAAGCCCTTTCTAAAGAAGCTTCACGGGATCTATTATTTAACAAATTAATTACAAATTCCAGAGATGTTTCAGGGAAAAAATGAAGAAGCTCATTTAATCCTCTTTTATAGATTATAATGAGTTGTTTAAGCAGGTTCATGCTGTCTTCAACAGGCGCTATCTCCCATGAATTATCCTTGCAAAAAAGATAACTCTTTCCAGAAAACGACTTCTGATTAGAAGCATTAAGAACTAGATGCAATATCCACACCTCTAGTCTGTATTTAGCCTTTGCTTTAGCATATCTATAGTGGATCAAACCATTAGGCCATAGATTCGATATCTTGCCAATAAGTTTAAAATCAGAAAAATTGATATCTATATCATAAGGCTCTTGATTTTCGCCATTCATATAATATTTAATATTCTTTGCAAAGGTTGAAGCTCCATGTACAAGGTTCATAAACTCAATATCGCCTGTTCTGCCAATAGGAAGCGCGCCCTCAGCCCGCAGGATCTTGTATAATGACTCCTTATCCTTGTCAGCTAAAAGATGATCCAAAAGCCTTTGTTCAATATGATACTTTTCAAGATTATCAAGAGCAAAGGGCTCCCTATCCTCGATTATATCTATGCTTTGATTTATATATATGCCAAGCCTTCGGTTTAACAGATGCCTGGCTGGATTGCAAAAAAAACTTATTAGATCATTAAGCTCAATCAGGTTAATATCCTCAGCATTATCTGAGAGCTTATCAGTAATAAAGGGCTTGACCTTCTTCTTGTCATGCATCATAGATAGACAAGCGCTGTAATTTTCTTCAGAATAACTAAACAGTCCATTACTGCCGTTAAAATATTGCATACTAAATGCCTGCAATGGATGTCTTGTAAAAATATAATCTATGATATTTCTGTCGTTCTCCTCTAACTCATATCCCTGGTTTATATAATCGAGCAGCTCGCTTACTAAGACTGAGGATGGCAGCTCGCTATTGTCCAAAATCCCCTGCCCAACATAGCTGATGTAGAGTTTGTCCCTTGCGGAAATTATCGACTCAAGAAAGATATATCGATCATCATCTCTAATTGAGCGATCCCCAGGCTTTGGATCTTTTGCTGTAAGATCGAAGCTGACTCTCTTTGTGGTTCTTGGGAAGTCATTATCATTCATCCCTATCATGCATATAACCTTAAAAGGAATACTGCGCATAGGAAGCATGGCGCAGAAGGTTACTCGACCAGTTAAAAACCCGCCATAAAGAGACTCCTCGCTTATTGAATCCTCCAGAAAGGATTTAACAAGCGAAAGGTCTATTAGCTCACAAAAATCTGATTGTTCCTCCATTACTGAAAGTCTGCTTACAGCATTTCTCAAGGTCTGAACATCAGATTCTGTATCTTCATCAGAAGAAAAGAAATC
>JAXHTB010000290.1:0-5233 GCA_034190185.1 Spirochaetota bacterium
TATACTAACGGTTCAAACTGGATAAGTCATGTGAGTTAGCCATCTTAGCCAATACTTCTTCCAGAACTAATCCAGCATTTGTTAAAAACTCCTCTGCTTTTTCCTTGCTGACCTGATTATCTAAATCATTTTCTGTTTTAACATCACTATTATTTGTTTGCTGTAGAGATTGGAATACTTCGATAGATATCCATCCTTTAGGCTCTAAATATCCTCTAATTAACTCAATAATCTTTGTATGATCGTCAGAATCTACTTTGCTGTTAATCAAAAGGAGTCTAACAGCATAGAACATTGCTAAATATGAAAACACCAATGATTTATAGTTAAGCCCCTTCTTAAACATAATTGAGGATAATCTCAATTTTTCTCTGCTTTGTTTAAGCCTGAAATCTATTTTATTTTTGAGATATTCATCTATCATACTATTTATTTGATATATTATTGATCAATTATAATTTAGGAAAGGTAAATATATAATTATCTCATCTCTATTATTATAGGTTATTTATTGAATAGTATTAAGTCAAGAATTTATTGAAATCGTCATGAATTTACAGAAAATAAACAATAAAAGGTTATTTTAATAGATTGTATTCGGGTAAAGTTTTAATTTCATTGATAATCTTTGATGCCCTATGCGACCAAAGGCAGCCTTCGGCTTTTGAATAAACAGAATTAACCATATTATTGTATTCATTGTTATTTGATAACATTATATCAATTTTTTGGGAAAGATCAAAGGGATTCTCAGGTTCAAAAAGAATACCTGTCTTTCCATTATCTATCAATTCTCTCATAGTTGGTAAATCTGATGAAATTACTGGAATGCCGCAACTAAAAAAATCAAATAGTTTTAGGGGAGAAGTTAAATACCTGTTGAAGAATGTATCTGTTAGTGGTACTATACCGATTTTAATCGTTTTTAAATGCTCTTCCAACTGTTTTTTTTTGAGCCAACCCGTAATTATTACTTTACTTTGGTAATTATATTTAGATGCAATGTTTAATATCTTTGAAATCTCCTTCTCATTCTTGCCTCCAATGATCAGGATATCTGGCTTTGTGTTGCTTTGCGAAGCTGCAGATATTAGGATTGAGATACCCTTGTGATTGTCAAATGAACCGATATATCCTAAATATTTTCTCTCTTTAATCTTGGTTTTTATAATGTTTGAAATACTTGACGGGGCAACAATAATTTTGATTTTTGGAAAATATTTATGATATATGTTTCTCTGTTGGTTCTGTAAACATATTAAACCGCTAATTTTAGGAATAAACAATTTTTCGCATATTGAATATTTTATCTTTTTTTTCCTTAAATCGTTTCGAATTGATATATCAACATAAAAATTATGTGTTTCATAAAATACATTGATATTGTATCTTTTTTTTATACAGGCAAGATATGGCAGAAAAGTAGCATTTCGCGAAATAACAGCATCAAGCATATCATCTTTGATAAGTTTTGTTATTTTATTGAATACCTTTATGAAATAGGAATGATTTGAGTTCAATAGATTCGATTTATGATATTGGTAAATAAACAGATTTTCCGGTTGTGATAGATTGAAATATTTTTCAAATATTTCTTCTGACGAGAAATCTGAATTCCTTTGAATGAAAAAATGACAACATTCAGTAGTTTCAGCAAGAGCTTTTGCAGTCATTGTCGAAAATGTCATACTCGGTGAGTTTGACGGCCATTGTCCTGTATGGACGTAAGCAATTCTCATGATTCCATGCAATTTATGTTAATGTATACTTATTTCTCATAAAGTAAATTTGATGTGATATATCTATTTTTAAAATCAATCAAATATTAGTTGCTGTTTAATAAAGGAATTGCAAATCTTTTTTCCTAATATAAATAAATTTTGGTGGAAATATCATATATAATAGGTTAATTTCTGTATAGGTAATTTTTTAAAGTGGATTAGCTATAAGATAGTTCCAAAACGACTATATATAAATAATGTAAACAATTCGAGTTATTTGAGTATAATAAGTTATATTTTGTCATGTGACATTTTGTTCATGTCATATGAAGTAATAGTAATTAATAAATAGGTACAACATAGCAAAAATTAGTCCCGATAGGGACGATAATATTTATAGCAAAAAATGCGTTAAATGAATTTAGTCCCGTAGGGACGAAATATTTGCAGCAATAATTTATAATTTAAGGATAGGAAATGAAAAAAAAGGTTGTATCTTTTCTTGTTTCTGGTAGAGGATCAAATTTTAAGGTTGTTGCAGAAAAAATAAAAGCTAAAGAAATTAATGCTAATTTCGGTATATTGATATCCGACAACATAGAGGCAAAGGCTTTAGAAATAGCAAAGGACCTTGGAATTAAGGGCCTTTTTATTGATCCTGCATTATACTCAAGCAGAGAGAGGCATGAAAGGGAGATGGTTGATCTTTTAGAGGAATGCAGAACCGATCTTGTGGTTGCAGCAGGTTATATGAGAGTTCTTACCCCCTATTTTGTCAAAATTTACAGGAATAGGATCATTAACATACATCCCGCTCTTTTACCCGCCTTTCCTGGAGTAAATGCACAGGGACAGGCTTTTGATAAAGGGGTAAAAATCACTGGATGCTCTACACATTTTATAGATGAGGGGACAGACACTGGCCCAATAATTATGCAGGCTGCTGTTCCTGTTGATGAAAATGATACACTTGAAAAATTATCCTCTAAAATATTGAAGGAAGAACATCGAATACTTCCTGAATCGGTTAAACTTTTTTGTGCAGATAAGCTGAAGGTTGTTGGAAATAAGGTTAAAATTACAGGATTTAAGAATTAGATATTTTCTTATTAGTGGTCTTCTGGTATACTTATAGTGATATTAATCTTTATTGTGAATAATTTCTATAAGTTTTATACTTAAGATGAATGAATTTTAATTAATAGAATGATCTTGGTAATTAGGATACAATTAATAAAAGCTGTATGAATTAAGACTAAAATATTTGGCAGATTTGATTATGACTAATAGCAATATCTTATCCGGCAGTGACGATCTAATAATAGCAGGTGAATGCTTTAGTTCACGGCTCTTTATGGGAACAGGCAAATTCCCTTCTGTTGATATAATGAAAAGCTCGATTGATGAATCAGGTACTGAAATGGTGACTGTAGCGCTTCGTAGAATCGATCTCGACAATCCTGAGGATGATATGTTGAATAGCGTGCTTGAGAATCCAAGGACAAAACTTTTACCCAATACCTCAGGAGCTCAAAATGCTGATGAAGCCACTCGGCTTTCTAGGATTGCCAGAGAAATGGGGTGTGGTAATTGGATCAAGTTAGAGGTTACCCCAGATCCTCGATATCTTTTGCCGGATCCTATAGAGACAGAAAAAGCAGCAGAAGCCCTTGTCAATGATGGATTTATTGTATTACCTTATATTAATGCTGATCCGATTCTTGCGAAAAGGCTTGAGGAGATCGGTTGTGCCACTGTGATGCCTTTAGGTTCTCCTATTGGCACAAACAAGGGGATTAAGACAATAGAAAATATTAAGATCATTATTGAGATTTCGAATATCCCAGTTGTTGTTGATGCTGGATTGGGGTCTCCATCTCATGCTGCTGAGGCAATGGAGATCGGCGCAGATGCAGTACTTGTAAATACTGCTATTGCTACTGCTCATTATCCAGTGATTATGGCTGGCGCTTTTAGAAAAGGTGTTGAAGCTGGGCGAGAAGCATATTTGGCTGGCGGAAGAAAACCGAGTGATTTAGCATCTTCTTCCAGTCCCTTAACCGGTTTTTTGGAATAATATGGGATTTGGTTATCTTAATCTATATAAGGCATTGAATAAGAGCAATTCTAATATAGTAGACGTTCATTTTATATACAAAGCTAAACAGTATAGATTCAAGAACCTTTTTTAAAGCTTTTATATTGTAAATTATAGAAGAACATTGGTCTCTTCCCTCTATATGGATGTAATATATTAATATTATCTTTTTCCGCTAGATTGAAGAGATTATTTTTTTATTTTAGAGGTAATTCAGTGTTTGAAGAACTTATGAATAGATATCCATGGGATATGGTTGAAGATAAAATTTACTCATCTACTGATAGGGATTTTAAAGCAGTTTTGTACAGTGACTTTAAATCTCCTGAAGACTTCTTTCCTATGTTTTCCCCGGCAGCAGATCGTTATCTTGAGGAGATGGCGATATTATCTAACAGAAATACAATAATGAGGTTTGGAAAAACAATTCAACTTTATGCTCCTCTTTATATTTCAAACGAGTGCGTTAATTCATGCGTATATTGTGGATTTAATATAAAGAATAAGATAAAAAGGCTTACATTATCTCCGGATTTAGTAGTAAAAGAAAGTGAGATTTTATATCAAAAAGGATTTAGACATATTCTTCTTGTCACCGGTGAGCATAGAGGGGCTGTTCCTGTAAGTATGCTGTGTGAAATTGCCAAAAGGCTTCATAATAAATTTTCCTCTATTTCTATTGAGGTTTACCCCATGGATGAAGAGGAATACAGCTCAATGGTTAGATCCGGAATAGATGGGCTTGCCCTATATCAGGAGACATACAACAGGAAGAGATATAGTGATATACATCCTGCTGGGAAAAAGAGGGATTTTTCCTGGAGACTGGCTGCTGTTGAACGGGGCGGGGCTGCAGGTTTTAGAAAGATTGGCATTGGCGCTTTGCTTGGGATATCTGACTGGAGGGTGGATGGATTTTTCCTAGCGCTTCATGCATCCTATTTAATGAAGCGATATTGGAAAAGTCATATTCAGATATCCTTCCCGCGACTAAGAGGGTCAGAGGCGGGATATGTTCCACCTATACCTGTTAGTGACAAGGATTTAACACACCTCATTTGTGCTATGAGAATTATTCATCATGATCTAGGCCTTGTAATGTCAACAAGAGAATCTGCTAGTTATAGAAATAATATCATGCCTTTAGGCATTACAATGATGAGCGCTGGTTCAAAGACAGAGCCTGGAGGGTATTCAAAAATCAATAATGCTGATGGGCAGTTCAGGATTGAGGATACAAGACCTCCAGATAGAGTTGTGGATATGATAAGGCAAAAGGGATTTGATCCTGTATGGAAGGATTGGGATAGAGATTTCCTTGCGTAATGAACATGGTTATCAATTTTTATTATTTAAGTACTGATATTTCAGCAGCAGGATATATTTAATATTTAAAAAGATTCATATGTTTAGG
>JAXHTB010000291.1:0-5224 GCA_034190185.1 Spirochaetota bacterium
ATTGAGTTATTGTAAGTTCAATCTGATTTCAGAAGGAATGATGGTTAAAATCATTCAGTGCAATATAAACTCGATTGTAAAAAACACACTATTCAATTTCTGAAAACAGTTTGAGCTTACCAACTTTGCTTGATAAAAATGATAAAAATAGTAAGCGTGCTTATTATTTTTTTTTATTGATACGCGTTGCTTTAGCCCCGTATCTCTTTATTGTATCTTCAGAAAAATTGTCCTCAAAGATACATTTATCATCACTGAAAACCCTAACATCAGCAATTTTTAGCAATGCATTGCGGATGCTGAATCCAAGTCTTCCGTTGCTCATGGTTTCCTTTGCTTCTACGTAAAGCGCCATGCCACTATTAATTATTAGAGCTGATTTTTTTCCCTCAATCTTTATTTCGATATTATAATCTTTGTTATATTCAAGATCGTAGTTTTTTGACATTATTTCTGTAATCTTAAAATTCCATTTTTCAGTTATCCTCCTGGACGAATCTTTGATCTTAGAGTTAATAAATACTATTTTTTTTATCTTCTTCTTGTTCCCAACAAATTTAAAGGCATAAAATTCCCTAAAGTTCTTCGCGCTGAAAAAGATCATCTTTTCAACAGGATTCCTTAAGGGATTGAGAATCCTCATTTTTAGGTTTATGGAGGTGATATTGAGAGTGTGCTTTTTTGTAATAATGGAATTAAAATTGATTAGCTCACTGTTGCCCCATTTTCTTGCTATAGCTTTGGTTTCTATAAGATAATATTTCCCTTTATCTTCCCTCTTCTCCCATCTGCCCGAAATCTTAGTCCATTTATATTCCTTTGATATACCTGAACTGGCATAGGCCTTGAAAGTAAATGCTAGAAAAAGGGCAAGAATAGTACAGATTGTATTTCTTTTAAGCATCACCATATCCATAAATTTTTGGAATATTTTTTAGCGCAAAGATTATTGAATAAATAGGATATTGATCATTTAATAAAAAGATAATGTATTTATGTTTGTAATAAATACATTACAATATAAATAGATACCTTAATAATATTTGAATAATATAATTATACATTATTTTTTTGCAACATCAGCATTTATAGTATAAACATTTGATGAACCTTCATCAATAGTAAGCGAACCAGACTGTGTTTCTTCGATAACTACGCTTGCTGTAACAAAACCTCCTCCTTCGTTGATTGTACACTCTACGTCACCTGTTAGCTCATCAACTTCTTTCGAATCTGTTTTGTCGCCAATATCATATCCTTCTTCATTTTCCCATATAGCGTCTTCATCAGCCCATACTATGTCATTTATTGCTCCAGTAGAACCTTCGCCATTTATCCAACCTAATTCAGTAGTATCGTCACTACATGAGATTATAAAAATAGACGCTGCAAATAATAAAGCTGAAAACATAGATAAATTTTTCATAAATTCCCCCTGAACAAATTATTTAATTCTAATTATTTTACTTTACAAAGTATAAAATATATGTATTTATCAGTCAACAAATAATGATATTAATTTATAGTATAATAGAACTTGAATAGATTATTGATTCGGATGTGAGAATATTGAAAGCAAAACAGTTAATAGCATATACTATTATTTTGTTAGTATATATCTCTTCTAATGCATTTGGAGAAATTATATTGCCTGCTGTTTCCACTAACAATTACAATGAAAATTATGCTAATTTTGCTATTGAAGATTCAAAGCAATTCCTTGGAGATAAGGCAATTGAGGAAGAGAGTCCCTTTAGAAGATTCGAGATCACCTTTTTTATCTCACTGCCTTTTGTTTTTATTGCATGCTTTGCTACAATTCATATTTATGGAGTAATCAGTGAAGGTGATTTTAATGTAAATGTTTGGGGGGATTATAGTGCTCCATTAATTATTAGCGCTCTTGGGATTAACTCTGGCATTGCTTTTCGTGAAGCTTACATCTGTCACAGAAGTAATAATGAAAGAAGAAAAATGTTAAAAAAACCATCACTTAATCTATCCTATTTCAAAAGATATTAAATTACTGAACTTGATTGAATTTTGCTCCTTTGTCATAATAACCCCTCTCCTCTTTTAATTTATTCCTAGTAAAAGTCAGTCAAATTGAGTGAATTATTCGAAGTTGATATCTATCAAAAATAAAATGATCTGATGTTGTTGTTCCTGCTCTTGCAGGAAAGATATAGAGGAGCTGCGCGAACTCTATATCTTTTTTTGTTTTGGTAATCCTAAGGCTATTCTGATGCTGTTTCATTAGTTATTCTGTTGTATGCTTCATGCGCCTTTTTTAGTAGGATCTGTTTCTTATTTAAATCAGGATCGTCAAGTACCAACTCTAGAAGATCTTTTAGTATATGACCTATCATGGGAGACGGTTTGATGTTAAACTCTTCCATAATTTCATATCCATTGATATCCAGGTCTTTTACTTTGATAGCATTCTCTTCTTCAATTACTTTATCGATTCTTTTTATCAATCTATTTATTGGATCAGGCAGCCCATCCCTTTTCCCATTACCTCTTCTATCCGCAAGTCTGAGAATAAATAGGTCGTTTAAATTCTCCATGCCAACCTTTCTCATGAATCTGCGCACAGCTCCATCTGTCCACTCATCAGTATAATGAAACATATGATTTAGAATTAGATTGTTTACCCTTGCTTTTTCCTCATTAGAGAACTTCAATCTTTTCATTATTTTTCTTATGATTTTTGCGCCGACAACCTCGTGATTGTAGAATGTATATTCACCATCATTACCCATCCTTCTTGTTTCTACTTTTCCAATATCGTGAAGAAGTCCAGCAAGCTTTATTATCGGATCTGAACCTGGAATAGCATCGCATGAATAGAGGCTGTGATAGTAGATATCGTACTGATGATATTTATTCTGAGTTACTCCATAGCACATAGAAAGTTCGGGCAGGAAAAGGTCAAGTAATCCCGATTCTCTCATATATTCAAAACCAATTGAAGGTATATCAGCTTCAATTAGTTTCATGAATTCGTCTCTCACCCTTTCAATAGAGATAACCTTTGCGATATCAAGGGATTGAGATATCGCAATAAATGTGTTTTCTTCAATTTGAAAGTTGAGCTTCGCAGCAAATCTACAAGCTCTGTAGGGTCTTAATCCGTCCTCGCTGAATCTAAGCTCTGCATTGCCTATAGTTCTTATTATCCTTTTATTAATATCTTCTATTCCATCAACATAATCGATTATTTTTTCATTTATGGTATCATAGGCAAGTCCATTTATAGTAAAATCCCTTCGTTTAACATCTTCTTCTAATGTTTCAGAAAATATAACATTTTGAGGTCTTCTTCCATCAATATACTTGCCATCAGATCTGTAAGTTGTGACTTCATAGGATCGGTTTCCTTTAAGCACTGACACAGTTCCATGTTTTATCCCTGTTGGGACTACACGCCGAAATATTTTCATTACATCTTCTGGGTGCGCGTTTGTCGCAAAGTCGTAATCCAAGACAGGACGCCCCATAATCAAATCACGCACAGAGCCGCCTACAAGGTAACACTCAAAACCCCTGTCTTGAAATCTTTTTACGATTGCAGAGATATCATTTATTTTAGTTTCTGGTATACTTATTTTTTTCTCAAATGTTTTCATTATAGTAATATATTTTCATTTATGTAACAAAAATGACAATAATAAATTTTAAATAGTATATTAGTGTTTTCAACACTTAAGTTTAGCATAATAATATTAATCTATATTGTTTATTTTACATGTACTTTACGCATGCAAAAACTATTATTATAATTTTATTTATAGCAAGAATGGGAAGTGTTAATGGAAATATTAATTGAATTATGTTAAGAATTGGAGATAAAAAACAACTGCTATCTCCTGATCTTATCGAAGTATAAATCTTTATTTATTGCTTGTTAGTATATTTAACAGCAGGAAAATCTGCAACTGATAATTCATTTTCTAATTTCAACATCAAAGCTATAGCATATTCCACATGAGACCACATTAGAGGTGTGGCAAATGTAATATAACTGTTATTTTCAATATCCTTGCTCATATTTTTAATTAGATCATACGCATTCTTCATATGATTTAACTCTTCAACAATCCGGTCGTAAGGCAATCCCTCGGTAAGGATGTCAGGGGAAAATTCTTTTTCGAAATCTTTCCCTGTCTCCCATTCCAATTTTTGGAATTCTTTAAACCTATCTATTGTTGTTAGGTGTTCACATAGATATCCCTCTTTTGATTTATATTTGTCAACAATTTCTAATAATTCGCTCCCTTTTTCCCCATCCCCGGAATAGAAGTAGTATTGAGCAAGGATCAGGGTATATTGCAGCCATGGGCCGTTCCCGGCATGGATATGAGTATTATCATCCTCAATAAATGGAAGATATCTTTGAAGCATTCCTAGATCAGGATCCCAGAGATGCTGCTCAATAAATTTTATTGAATTAACAAACTCTTCAGTTTTTTTAAAGTAATCAATATCCATCCCGCTGCCAAAGTAGAAGGGACTCATTAGTGTTATATCTGGCCTAAGGTCTATCTCTCCATTAGGTTTAAGTCTTCTTACATATCTACCGGACATTGAAAAGAAATTATCAATGGTAGCGCTAAATCCCTCTTTTAACTCCATCTCAATGGAGAATTTGTCCATTACTCCATAACTTCTGCCAATCCTTTCTATCAACCGTAGCATCTGGAGATAGGCATAATTTACCCATATAGAATATCCTTCTTCAATAGCCGATTCATGTATTGATGTTGTTGAATAAAAAAGATGTATCTCACTTCTATAATAATTGTTCAGACTGTATTCAGATGCCCTTTTAATAGCTTCAATTATTTTGTCGACATTTGGGATGCTAATGTTCTTGTGCTTTGCAGCAAGGAGGTATCTGCAAAGAATAGTAGTACCATGAGCAGCATTATCTTCCTGCTTATATATTCCATGATCCTCTCCGTTTATACTATACCTCTGCCCCCAATAGCCGTCCTCTCTCTGGCAATATAGTATAAATCTTGCTACCTTGCTAAGAATGCTATATGCAATATCGCTTGATTTTAATGGGCTGATCACTATTTTATATAGAAGTCTAGACGCAGATGCTGAATCTCTTGGATAAACATAAGGATATCTTGAATCAGGGAGTGTTGCAAGCAGGGCGCTGCCATTATCAGTATCAATCGAGCACTGAGTTATAATATCAAGATGTTTGTTT
>JAXHTB010000292.1:0-5217 GCA_034190185.1 Spirochaetota bacterium
CATTACATTGTGTATATCAACTGATTCAGGGTTATAGATCATTTTTTGTGCAAGATCATCCGCATTTTGCTGTAATTTATTTACTTTAGAAACTGCCTTTGTTAATGCTTCAGCAAAAGATGTTGAAATATCATCGTTGATTGGTTTCTTTCTTTCTTCACTAAAATGCAAGGGATTTGTTGTTTTTAAATTGACTATATGTCCTAAAGTCCCGCTTTCAGGAAAAATCCTCATAATTATCCTCCCTTTTTAATCTTATTACAACCTTTCTCAATAATTGCTCCCCAATATGGCTGAAAACTTATATCGTCCTGACTCTTGATCTTCGATCTTATAGTGTTTTTCAATCCTTCTCTATAGGAGAGCTCATAGGATATATTTATCTCCATTTCACCTAATAATTCTCTATACATACAATTACCCCTAAATTATACTCCAATTCTTCCAATTTCCAAAGCTTTTGCAAACATCGATTTAGCATTATTTATCATCATAACATTAGCCTCATAAGATCTTGAAGCAGAAATAAGATCTGTCATCTCCATAACTACATTTACATTGGGCATCTCAACGTATCCCTTTTTAGGACCGATTTTAATAGCATCAGGATGAGATGGATCGTAAACTAACCTGAATGGTGTTCTGTCTTCCTCAATCTTAACAACCCTGACCCCTCTGCCTCCGCCATGGTCTATCCTTTCCGGCACTAATGGGGATTTATAAAAGGGTCGAATGTTTATTGGAGCAAAAATTGCTCGTTTTCTTCTGTAGGGCCCGCCTTCCGGGGTTCGGCTTGTTGTGGCATTTGCAACATTATTGCTGATCAGATCCATACGAAGCCTTTGAGCGGTAAGTCCTGTTGAAGCTATATTAAAAGCACGAAACATTCCCATAGTAATTCCTCTCTTATATTGTTCTCATAACAAGTTTTAACATCTTGAAGTTGCTGTTCAGTCTTGTTGTCATAGCATTATATCTCATAAGATTTTTAGCTGCATCTACAACCTCTTTTTCAATATCAACATTATTACCGTCATTTCTGTATGTTGAATTGTAATCGAGGTTGATTCTTGACTGTACACTCATTATATCCCTGGGTACATAGAATGGAATATGCTTTTTATTGGTAAGCTTTGCTGGAAGTAGATTTGAAGAATCGTTAGCCTCCCTAATTGCACGTTGTAATTCACTCTCAAAATTCACCTCGCTTCTTTTAAAATGCGGGACATCAACATTGGCAATATTATTAGCAATAACCTTCCTTCTTAAAGACTCAACATCCAGAGACTTTTCCAAAAGATAATTAGTCTGCATCATTTTGCTGTTTTCAAACATAACATATTTCCTAATAAGATTATATTTTACTGCTTATTATATAGATCGGTATATGAAATTTAAGTATGAGAATTTTTTAAATGAGACATAATTTTTTTCAAAAAATTATACTTGTAAGAAATCGGGTTGACAATATAAATGTAGGTCTTTCTGTAAAAAGATATAAAAGAAGCCCTCCATGGCTCATTTTGCCGTTAGTTGAATATTTCGACACATTACCTCCATGTAATTTATAGAAATTCTATTGCGGTATACTTAAGATGGTGATAAACTGTGATTTTATGCCGCAGATGAACGCAGATTTAAAGGATTGTATATTCAAATGAACTTTGTAAATTCAAACTGATTTCAGAGACAACGATGAAGGTTAATCAGATTGTTTTGTTAAACGCAAAAGCGCAAAGGTAGCAAAGAATCGCAAAGAAAAGAGAAAAAAAAAAGAAATAATTATTAATAAGGATGAAAAAATCCTGCTACTTTCTCATAATTGATCAAGTTGAATTGGAGAACGATTTATTACTTTGCTATAACATAGATTTTCTGAAATTAGTTTGAAATAACCCATAATTCTATAGGGAAAATCAATGTTTCATCCGTGTTGATCCGTGGCTAAAAAACACACTATTGAATTTCTGAAAACAGTTTAAGCTTACTGAACTTTTACAAACTTAACAAAATTTTCGTTGGTTGTTTAGTTTCAATCGCTTAAAATCTTCAAAAAAATAAAAATCTGCGTTTATCAGCGAAAATCTGCGGCAAAAATAGATGAATAAAAATCATCAATTATGCCCTTTGTGGGTATAAAAGAAGAGAAACAAGGGATTAAATTGATGTATATTGATGATAAAAATCGAGCACTAGCCTATCCAAGATTAACAAGAATTACTATACTGATAGCTGGAATAGCACTAGGATTTATTATTTCCAGAATCTTCATCATACCATATGTTGCTGTGGATAACTCAATGCTGCCAAATATCAAGATCGGAAAGCAGGTATTTATACTTAAGAATGTTTCCCCAGAGATCGGGGATATAATATTGATAAAAAGTCCGTCAGATACTAAAAGAGTGTTCCTTAAAAGGCTGATCGCTAAGGAAGGGGATATAGTAGAGATACGAAATAAGATATTCTATATAAATAACAAAAGGTTCAGATATAAATGGAAAATCCAATCGGTTGATGATAGGATATTCCCGATGAATTTTACTTTCAGGGATAATTCATTGCCTATTAAAGTAAAAAAGGACCATTTTTATGTTCTTGGTGACAATCTTGATCGAAGTTTTGACAGCAGAGACTTTGGTCAGATACCTTATGAAATGATTATAGGAAAGGTAATATATAGATAGGTTTGTAATAAAATAATGAAATTTAATAAAAAAAAATTTGCCCTTGAGTATGAGAGAAGATTATCAGGTGAAGGATATCCTGGAAACCTTTTAAATATTATTATTGATGAAGTTAAAGATGCTGAAACAATAATCGACCTTGGTGCTGGCACCGGTTTTTATTCAATACCACTGGCGAAAAAAGGATATTCTATTATAGCAGTAGAGCCATCTTATGAAATGCTAAAGATACTCAAAGGAAAGATTGATGATAAGCTTTCCCCTTTTATAAGCCTGCATAATGTTGATTGGGAATCATGGCAGGGGGATTGGGCAGACATTCTCATATCTGTTCATTCAATATATGGAATTAGCAGTACTAAAGAAGCTATTAAAAAGATGCAGAATTATTCCGGAAAAACTATATTGATCATAAAGGCAAATTCCGAATCTAGAACATTATCCGCGCTGATAAAGAATAGACTAAATATAAATAGATGCTCATCAAATTTTACAAGCAAGGTTTTAATCGCGCTTGATGATCTTAAGATAAACTTCAGTTCCAGAGAGATTGAACAGAAAAGAGAATCTGTGTTTTTTGATCTTTCTAAGGAAGCAGAATATTATTGTTATCATCTGGATGTAGAGAGAGGAAAAATTGATCTAGTGAGAAGCATAATTGAGGAGAATTCCGAAAATCATGGAGACAGATATATCTTTAAAGCGCTTTATCGGGATTTGCTTATCACTTTTTAGGGCTTCTTATCCTGCCTAAGGGGCAATAGTATACTAAAAAGTTCTATATCAGGTACATTAGTTACTTTAGGATTAATTGTTTAGCAGAAGTTACTTTTGTGTTTTCTGTTTGACAGAATTCTTTCTATTTTCAAATATCTCCGGAATAATATTTTTTAGATATACTATTTGATCAAACAGATTTATTAAATCGATCAGATAATATTTATTATTATATTTTATTAGTATATTTTCATTACATGATCCTACAAGTTCAAAGCGAAAGGGAATTCTCTCAAGGTTTCTATAGTTATATTTATAGATCCATAGTTCATCTATCTTTTCAAAGAGTATCCCTTGTGATGAAAATTCCAGGTCAGTTAGATTGTTAAGTTTTAAGAGCTTTGTTATTTTCTTTGTCAATACAGAAATCCTGGTCAAAACCCATCTGCCTGTAGAACCAGTAATACAATAGATGTCGACATCATTGAATGATATCTTAGAGCTAGATATCTTTTGATTGTTGATCATAATTTTGTTATTATCAACATCTATAACACTTAAATTGTAAGATCCGCCGGATCCAACAACAAAGGCAAGTTTATTTTTATATAAATAAAATTTCACGTCATAATAATAGGAGTGTGAATAAGGAGGAGAGAACCTATCCCTTAGGAAGGGCTTGTTGTCGTTAAGGGATAAATCGTAAAGATAGATTTTTCTGTTTCTATAAACATAAAGTCTTCCCTTAATTAATCCTAAAGCCTTAATATTTGATTCTTTCTTTTCGTAACTTTGTGAGGATATATCCTTTATTAACAAACCTTCTTGATTATAGATCTTTATTTTTGTTCCATTGCACAGAAGCGTTCTTTTTGTATTGGGATCATATCTTATTATATTATAATCCTTATCAATTTCTATTTCTTTCTCAATTGGGTAAACCAGTTTTAATAGATCCGAATTGCGGTGATATAGTAAATTGTTATTAGATGTTATATCACCGTTCTCCCATCTCCATACTGAAATTATATCCAGAATCCCTTTTTCAATCGTTGTTATTGCGCTGGTTTTATTTCCATTATTATATTGTTTTATTCCAGCATCTAATCCCATTTCCTTTTTCTCTATACACATTAATGATATTGAGAAAAGCATACATAGTGTAAATAATTTTAGTTTATTATTCATGTTTGTTTCTTGATATATATTTAAAAATAAATTTTTCTTTATGGTTACTCTTTAACCTTGTCAATAATTTCGTCCAGTGCCTTGAGATTTATCAACTCAATATTACCTATCATAGCTGTATTTACTGCTTTAACATCAAAATCTGAAGTTGTAATATAGATATTGTTTTTGCATTTCTCATTTTGAGCTCTTTCAATAAAATCACTTATCTGTACAGCTGTTATATCTCTTGTTGTCCTGTGGAAATATATTAAGGTTGGAGGTTCATTTGTTCTTTTTATGTTAAAAGCTTTGTATAGATATATGTTTTTATTTAATTCAGTTTTGGATATAATATTAAAATTTAGTCTAGCTATAATTTCCGCTAATAATGGCTGAAGCTCATCCATTGTAGATGAAAAGATATAATTTAAATTCTCATTTTCAATAATAGATTTATATTCATTTATTTTTATTTGAGTATCTCTAAAGTCCGACTTAATAGCAACAATCTTTTCCCAATGATACAAGGCATCTTTGATTGAATTTTCTAGTTCATAGCAGTTTGCAAGAAGATATCTATATGATAGAGAATCTTCATTATTTGGGAGCTCTTCCAAACCTTTCACTAGTATCTTAATAGCCT
>JAXHTB010000293.1:0-5205 GCA_034190185.1 Spirochaetota bacterium
GCGGCGGGACCGCTCCTGATTTTAACAGGATTCCCTTTTAATCTTCATCTGAAGAGCCCAGGAAGTCATAGGTTAAACTTAATACCAACATATTTTAGGTCAGAAAGATGTCAAGGGAAAAAATAGTCAATTGATAAAAAATAGATCACTTCTAACTAACCTATTTTAGTATATATTCATTGAGCTCATCTTTTGAATTATACCTTACATTCTCAAAAAATATATGAAAAATAAAGATACAGATGAGAAAGAGAAATATTTCAGCTTATCAATATCAATTACTTAGCGCATTCAAAGGTCGAAAAAATGATAGAAATGTGATTTTATATATCCCAGATTGAAAATACAGGGATGTTTACTAGGTTAATACTTATGCTTAGGCTTTACTGAATTTTTATACTCTTGCCGTATACTTCGCCTAGGTTTCCAGTTCCATCAAAGAAAGAGAATGTGAGATATCCTTTGAAATGATCATAAGTGTATTCTGAATAAGTTGATTGAAATGATAACAACTGGGATACCTTTCCCTTTAGCTAACCTGTAACAAAGAGAAGAACAGCAATCTTAGTTCTCTTGGAAACGGAATTATGCCAAAACAAATTGACCCTGATAGCTTGAGAGTTTCTATTTCATTGCCTCCATAGCTAGTTAAAAAGTTAAGCTTTAAAAAATTATGAATCAGTCTCTTACATTATCAGAGAAGCATTAGAGGAATATTTTGAAAAACAGAAGATAAATAAATAATTGATCATATTTTACCCTCTAATTATAATCGAATTGTTGAATTATTGTTATAAAAAGAATTTTCTTTTTTTTATTGCTTTTATTTTTATATTATTTATAACATTCTCTAATAACACTAGGCCTTCTGCTGTTATGTTTTGTTTAATTCTTTCTCAAACACCAGGATATTAGCGATGTTTTTTTAATCATCTTTTCACTCATTGGTACATCAGACAATTTTTAAGATAGTATCTACTGATAGTTGTCTCAAAGAGCATAGTATCGCAGGTAAATATGATAAAAAAAATTATACTAAAAATAACTTTTCTATTAGAGCGTTATTTATTGAGAGGAGTCAAATATCAGCTACTTTTTATTGCTAGCATGATTGGCATAATTTCACTTTTTGCTGGCACAACTCTATATTACGCAAGCGCGGATTCCATTAAAATTGAGGACGCTATATGGTGGGCATTTCTTCGTTTAAGCGATCCCGGTTATCTCGGAGATGACAAGGGGATTCTCCAGCGTACAATTTCAACCATTGTTACTATTTTAGGGTACGTGCTATTTATGGGATCCTTAGTTGCAATCTTGACCCAATGGCTAAACGCTACAATTCGTAAGCTTGAATCAGGACTTACACCAATATCATTAAATGGACACTTCCTTATCCTTGGCTGGACTTCCAGAACACTAACTATGGTACGGCAGATACTATTATCCGAAGAAAGAATAAAGAGATATTTGAAGCTGATCAAAAAATCAAAATTGAATATTGTAATACTAGCAGAGGAAGTGTCGTCGCACATTGCATATGAGCTTAAAGAATCCCTGAGCACTCTCTGGGACGATAGTACTATAATTTTTCGGTCCGGGGATCCCCTTGTTATTGAACATTTAAAGCGAGTTGATTTTATAAATGCTGGTGTCATTATTATTCCAGGAGAAAACTACTCATTTTATAATCCTGAAAATATTGACGCGCACACACTTAAGATCATTACTACATTATCAAGCTATTATGATATTGAAGACGATCAGTCATTGCCGGATTTTGTTACTGAAATATATGATCCTAAAAAGTACTTTATGCTTGAATCAGAATACAAAGGTAATATTAGTATTATAACTTCAAATTCATTTATAAGCAGTTTGATTGTCCAAAATGTTCGCCATAAGGGGCTTTCATCGATATATACAGAACTGCTTGATAGCGAAGGCAATGAGATTTATATCAAAGAGAATTTAGAATTTACTGAAAAAAAATACATTGATATTAAACCTTTCTTCCCCAATGGTATTTTGCTTGGCATTCTGAGAAAAGAGCATGATACTAGAACACCAATTCTAAATCCAGAACCAGAATTAATTATAAAAAATGATGATCAACTTATTGTTCTTGCTGAAAACTATAGAAAGGCAGAACCAGGCAGAAGCGATCTTGCTATTCAGTTTGATGAAATTTATTTAGATAAACCTGAAATAAAAGAAGAGAATATAACTGCAAAATCTATTCTCTTTTTGGGATGGAACAGTAAAGTACCTGATATACTGAATGAATTCAGCAGCTACAAGAATGAAAAATATAAAATAAATATATTCTCTCAAGTTCCCATACTTGAGAGGAAGAATATTCTTCAAAAACATAGCCTCCTTTATAAAAATTTAAAGATCAATCATATTATGGGTGATTATAACGATCTCAGTGAATTCAGCAAGTTAAAAATTGAAAAATATGATAATATAATCATGCTTGCAAGCGACCGTTATGACACAGCCGATGAATCTGATGCAAGGACTATTATGGGATTTATGATGCTTGATAGTATTATATCGGAATTTCAGAGCGATAAATCCCCAGATGTTCTGGTGGAGCTCCTGGAACCAAATAACGCTGCTCTTCTGCAGAATAAAAACTGTGAACTAATTGTAAGTTCACTGATTATAAGCTACCTTCTCTCACAGATTGCATTAAGAAAAAGCCTTAAACCTATTTATGATTCCCTTTTTGAGGCAGGTGATGCGGATATTTTTTTCAGATCTGCTGGTTATTTCAATATGACTGGTAAGGAATTTACGTTTTGGGAAATTGAAATGCTTATAGGTATGAAAAATGAAACAGCAATAGGAATACAAATAAACAGCGGAAAAGAGATAGGGAAACCTATTCTAAATCCCGCCAAAGACAGCTTATGGAACCTTTCAAAAGATGATAATATAATTGTTCTCAGCTCATAATAAAAGCGATATTAATATTAGAAAAATATAAATTGAATTGCTAAAACCGATTAATAAATAATGATCTTGCGACCATCTAAGAATGAAGAATTCGGTTTAGATGTTCGGTACATCAGGTTATAAAAATCAGTAAGTTTTTAATAAAAAATAGCAGATAAAACGTGATTATACTCGGTTGTTTTAGTTAGATAGATAGTCTGCTTCTTGTTGAGAATAATAAAAATCAAGGGATATATTAATTTAATTCAGGAGTATATCATGATCATGTTAATAGTTGTCGCAGCGCTTACAATAATAATATCATCAAACTGCTCTTTATATGAAGCAGTACTATACTCAACTCGATATGGAACGCTGGAGGCATCAAAAAAAGATCCGAAAAGGACTCATTTAGCAGAGCATTTTTTAAATATGAAGGACAATATTTCAAGGCCAATTGCATCAATACTTATAATGAATACAATTGCCAATACAGCAGGCGCCACAATCGCTGGGATGTATGCTTCAGAAATATTTGGCAAGTCCTTTGTTATTGTTTTCTCATTGATCCTTACATTATCCATACTTTATATATCGGAGATAATACCCAAAACTGTGGGCGCCATATATTGGAGGAATCTCTGGCCTTTTATTGTTTATCCCCTGAGGTTTATGGAAATGGTTTTATTTCCGCTGGTTTATATAACAGAAAAGTTTTCCAGTTTTATTACGAAAAATGAAAAACAGTCCACTTTCACTGAAGATGAAATTCTTGCAGTTGTAAGCATGGGGGCAAAGGAGGGAGAGATTTCCCGGGATGAGGGTAAACTTGTAAAAAATATCATAAATTTAGAAGAACAAAATATAAAATCGGTTATGACGCCAAGGACAATTATTTTTTCTCTAGATTCAAATCTAACAGCTCTGGATGCATTTAATTTATGCGAGAACAAGGGCTTCTCACGAATACCAGTTTATGAAGAAGATAAAGAAAATATACTGGGCTATGTTATGCTAAATGATTTATATTCACCAAATAATAAAAATGCAACACTTAAGACGATAACACGAGCTATAGGAATTGTTGATGAGAATACCAACCTTCTCACACAACTTATGACTTTTTTAAAAGGTCGATCTCAGATTGCAATTGTTAATGATGAATACGGCGGTGTATCAGGTCTTGTAACCCTCGAAGATATAATTGAAACAATGCTTGGAACGGAAATTGTAGATGAAAATGATCAGTTTATCGACATGCAGGAAGCTGCAAAAGAGAGGAAAATAAAAAAGGAGAAAAAGGAGAAAAAGTAAAAATATTATGTCATTAGACCCTCTTCTGCCTGTTTTAACAGCATCGATATTGATCATAGTTGTAATAGGCATCCTACTGCGTGCATTTAATCAACCGTATGTAATAGGATATATAATTGCTGGTCTGATAATCGGTCCATATGGCCTGGGAATAATTGAAGACAAAGCGATTTTAAAGCATCTTGGAGCTATTGGTGTGGATTTTTTATTGTTTTACATTGGTATGGAGGTTTCACCCAGACAGCTTATAAATAATTGGAGGGTAAGTATTTTGGGAACGACCTTCCAGATAATTATTAGCGTTTTACTGATATATCTAATCGGCATATATTTTAGTTGGGATATTAAGAGGATAATTCTCATAGGTTTTGTTATTTCACTATCAAGCACTGCTGTTATTATCAAGATACTTCAGGAATGGGATGAATTGAACACACCGGTAGGTCAGAACGCCCTAGGCGTGCTACTTGCTCAGGATATTGCAATAGTGCCAATGTTGATTCTTATAAATTATATAGGGAGTAGAAGGTCTGTTGATTATACAGAAATTATACTACAGATAATAGGGGCTGTTATAGTATTTGGAATAATTGCGGTACTTTTTATTTTTAAAAACATCAGGTTACCATATGCAAAATATATAAAAAGAGATCATGAATTACAGGTGTTCACTTCATTATTTATTTTTTTAGGTTTGGCGCTTTTAACTGCTCTCTTAAGTCTATCAACAGCTCTTGGCGCTTTCATTGCCGGCATGTTCATTGCTTCAGTAAAAGAAACAGAATGGGTACATGCCAGCCTTAATTCTTTTAAGGTCGTTTTTCTGGCATTATTTTTTACATCTATAGGCATGATGATAAATCTATCTTTTTTAATAAATAATGTTGCAATAATATCTATGCTTCTAACGATTATTTTTTTTGGCAATACCTTTGTGAACGCAGTCAT
>JAXHTB010000294.1:0-5170 GCA_034190185.1 Spirochaetota bacterium
TAATAAATGGTAATAATTTAATCCTTCCAATTATTCACATCTTCTTATATGAATCAAAACTGACTAAATTAGGATAATATTTATCGCTTAAATATTTTTCTTTAATTTTAATTCAGAAAATTAATAAAATAACTCCCAATAAACATAAATTGGGAGTTATATATTCATTATTACTAGAAGATTACATAAGATAAGTTATGAATATCTAAAGCATTTCAATGAAAGCCTGTACCCTGGTTTTTAACTGACCCATACCAGAGAGGTTATGTTCAGCTTCCAATGTTAAGACCGGCACATCCTCTTCCAATTTATCCTTAAGAGTAAATGATTCATAAACACAAGGATGACAGTATTTTATGTTAAAATAAATTACACCCTCAACATTGAATTCATCTATCTGCTCTTTCAGGAAATCATATCTCTTCTCAATTGGAAACATAGTACAGCATACACATCTATTCATATTAAACTTTACAATAGCATCCAGTGGATCGTTGTTCGACTCTGTCTGATACCAGAAGTATTTTGTTGAAGAGCATAAATCATCAGCAACGACAACACCTTCAACATCCTCCACCATCTTAATGATACCTGGGTTATCAATAATACTGCCGGTTATCAATATTCTTGGGCCATCAGCATTTTCAATCTCTCTTGAATCTACCTCTTTGAGTAACTCTTTAAGCATTGCATTAGCCTTTTCTTTAGGCAAATACATAGCAGCCATTGTGATTTGCAGGAATTCTGACCCAGTAAATGGCGGCACATCCCTCTTTCTTAAACTATTAAGCTCTTTTAATAATCCTCTTGTCTCATCATATAATTTAATAGATTCTTGTAAAGATGTATCAGTAATCTTATTTCCACTTAAATCTTCCATTATTTCTATAAATTTTTCTAATTCCTTTCTATAGAATCCATATCCAGATTCGTTAAACATCTTTTGAGGATTATTAAGCATATGACAAGGTACCTGATCGATATAAGAATCCCACATATTGTAAAGATGACGAACTGCATCACATGTATTGCAAAAAACCATACTATCCAGAAAATCTAATTTATGCTCAAGTGCAAGATCAAATATATTTCTTACAAATTCACATACACATGTCTGGAAATAGGAATCTGCTTTTACAATAGGATCAGGAGTTCCAAATGTTGGGAACGGCAGCATGCCAGCAGCATGGATTATCTCCTCAGGAATATAGAGGCATCGATGACCAACAACTTTTTTCCCATCTTTTTTCCATTCTAACGCGATCTCATCAGTATTTTGCAAAATACTCTTAATTGTATCTAATGTACCCATCAATTACCTCCTTTTCTTGCAAGCAGAGATTCAATAAATGAATCAAGATTTGACTTTGAAATAACATCATCATATTCTCTTATATCAAGTCCATCTAAGTCAAATATCGTTGTTGGAACACCGAGTTTATTATAGATCTCATCTTTTACTAGTCTCATATAACCTGGTAATAAACCGCATGTCCTCTTTACAACTCCAACTAGACCATCAATTTTAAATTCTTCAGTTGCTTTAACTATAAAATTAACCATATTTTCATACGTTGGATTGATTATATCTATAAGCGCTTTAGTAGCCAAACTCTCAAGGGGTTTATCAGGAACGATAATCTCCGGATCATAAGCTCCTCCTGCTATATACTCAACCATACTCTTAACAACTACAGCGCCATACTGCTCCACATAATTCAGGAGTCCCATATTATAGAAAGGGGGAACACCATACCACATTAGTCTTAATTTTTCATTTTCAATTGCGCTTACTCCATTAGCTACTTTATCCTCTAACTCACTAAGTAATCTTTGGAATAGAGTAACTCCAAGTTTTGTACCTGAAAGTTGAATTAGAGGATATGCAGCAGTAAGTCCATCAACAGAAGTAATCGGAGTAGGAACAGCTTTTCGGCAGTCATCGATCTTATTCCATAATAATACAAGCTCTTTGGCGTAAGTAACTGCTTCAACTAACTTATCTGTAGTAATATTAAATCCATTATCATTCATAAAGGATATTGCGCCATTCAACTGATCAGCATAGTATTGAATAGCATAATCAGGAGCATCAGTTCCCCAACTGTTTATTGGTGCATCAATTTCGTAATATGGTACATCATATTTATTGCGAGCATAGTGAAAGGATTTAGATTCGGACATACATGGAAGATTACTTGCGATAATCAAATCAGGCGGCACAAAAAAATTATCAAGATAAGCTTCTCTTTCTTCTGCTACAGCGCACCCAAGAAAGCATCTGTGAAAAGCGCATACATCTCTTGATACGCCATCTTCTTCAGCAATCTGTATATAATGGCCTGATAACTGCTTAGCGCCCATCATGAGCGGTAAATGCTCTAAGTAAAGAACCGGTGCCTCAGCAGCATGAAATATTTCTCTTGGCACTAATCCAAAAGACCAAATTATAGGTATTCCATTTTCTTTAGCTACTTTTAAACCGCCATAATAGGCTCTTATAGCTTTACTAATCTCTAATGTCGTTTCCAGATTCTTTTTCCCCGGAGCTGTAACTTTTGTAGTCATACTTCACCTCCTAAGTCTAATACCTTAATATTATTATTTATACATATTAAGGTAGTAAAATAATATTATTTAAATTTAACTACTTAATAGTGATAATTTTTTATAAGTATTTCAAAATTTTAAACAATGTGAATTCTTACATACTCAAATTATCTATGATTATTAGATTATTAAATGTTATAAGGAATCCTTCGCTAATGAACAAAGTTCTTCCACAGTAATTTCATTACTAAATGCGCCAATATCTTCAATATTATGAGCATCGCTATTGGTTAATTGGATAAGTTTATACTGCTCTGATATCTCTTGAACCTTTTTTTTATTTATTTGACGATCATGAACATAATTCCCAATCTCAATTCCGCTTATCAAGCTCATATCATAATCAAATCCTTCATCTCCGGGATAGGGAAAGCTTGGATGGGGTAAAAATCTAAATATTAGATCGTCAGGCAGATATAGTTCTACCATTTCAGCCCATCCCATCTCTACTACAGTAATTTCTCTGCCGGGAATAATTATTATCTCATTATTAAACACATCTTCTACAATCTTTTTTACTTCAAATCCAAAATCACTGTTATTGTGTTCAGTTACTGCTATCCCATTTAACCCACGCTTCTTAACTGATTTTATTATCAACTCAACTTTCTCAATAGTAGGTTTAGTGAGTAAGCCTGTTGCTTCCATGCAATGAGTATGTAGATCAAATTTCAATCTTTTTTCCTAAATATCGCGGGATAAGCTATTTTTGCAATAAAAGATTCATAAAGCAAAATATTAAATTAAGCGAAAAAACAAATTTAAATAGAACAATAAAATCAAGATACGTTTAATTTCAAATTTTAGTTTTATATAATGAATATTTTATATTAACAATTGTTATATATATCTAATTCTATTTGTTTACCAGCTATGCTTAATTGCTCCGACAGTACAAACGGTGTGACAATTTGCATCTTCGTTTTTGCACTTTTTTTCATAACCTGGACATATATAACCGATCTTTGTGATAAAATCATGCTTTACTGCTGCTACAGATTCATCATAATCATCTTCAATTATTTCAAAGACATCCTTTGGGCAAATACGCACACATTCTCCACACCCATTACATTTGTCAGTGTCAATTGTTATATAATATTCGCCAGAGCCGTCTGTATATCCGTAATGTGCTTTAATTTTATTTCCCAGCCTTTTTTAATTGTTTTTCGTATCTCTCCCGAGCAAAGACAGCAGCCCCAAGAGCGCCAACTATCTGCGGTTCAAAACAGATATTTGCTTTCAAATTAACCTTCTTTTCAATTCTACTTACTACGCCAATATTCTTTGCTATTCCACCTGAAATAACAAAATCTTCTTCAATTCCAACTCTTTTCAATAAGCTAAAGACTCTGGCTGCAAGCGCTTCACAGGAACCTGCCATAAGGTCATTTCTATGCACACCTTGACGCAAATGGCCAATAACTTCTGAACGAGCAAAAACAACACACATATTGCTTACAGGCACCTCTTTATTAACAATCTCAAGAGATTTTGGACCTAATTCTGCTAACTCTACATCAAGGAGATCAGACATAATCTCCATCGATCTACCTGCGCCAGCTGCGCATTTGTCATTCATAACAAAATCAGTAACCTTGCCATTCGAATCACAACGAATTGCTTTACAATCCTGACCGCCCATATCGAGTATTGTTTTTACACCCGGAAAAAACCAATTTGCTCCCTTAGCATGACATGATATTTCAGTTATATTTTTATCAGCAAAAGGGACAACTATCCTGCCATAACCAGTTGATACAACATAGTTTATATCACCAAGATTAAGGTTAGCCTTTTTACATAATGCTTCAGTAACCTTTTCAGCTGTTTCGCCACTATCAGCACCAGTTCGCTGAAGGTGCCAGGCTAATATCTCATTATCTTTTAAAATTAAGGCCTTACCTGTTAGTGAACCTATATCAATTCCCAAAGTTAACATTTGCTTATACCCTCTCCTTTGCAACAATAGCTGCTCCAAGAGCTCCTACTATCTGTGGATCCTCTGGAACAATCAATTTGCCTGTAATCATTTCTTGTAAACAATTTACAACACCTACGTTCAAGGCTACTCCTCCAGCAAGAAGGATATTTCCTTCTAATTGCAATCTGTTTGCTAATCCCCGAACTCTTGATGCAATAGAGTTATGAATACCTCTTAATATATCATTTTTATTGACTCTTCGATGTATCTGTGACACAACTTCAGACTCTGCAAAGACAACACAAGTTGAAGTAATGTTAATTTCCTCAGTTGACTTGAGAGATAACTCTCCCATATCCTCTAATTTTACTTCCAGAGCCTTTGCCATAGCGTTAAGAAAAATCCCAGTTCCAGATGCACACTTATCATTAAGTGCAAAATCGTGAACAGTACCATTTTCTTCAAATTTCACCACTCTGCAGCTTTCTGCTCCGATATCAATAGCTCCATTAATATTTGGATTAAGATACCAAGAGCCCTTGCCTAGACATATTACCTCTGTTGCATGACTCTGTGCAATCTTCGCCTCTTTAGCGCCTGGACCTGTAGATACAACTTGTTCAACTTTATCTGATA
>JAXHTB010000295.1:0-5158 GCA_034190185.1 Spirochaetota bacterium
AATATTACCGTATTTTAAAACATTAGGTTGAACAAGACCGCATGGGAGCAGCTCAACCCAACCGCTATTTTTACAAACACTACATCCCTTTCCATCGCATATTAAGCAATGAATGTCTAGCTCAAAACCAGGTTCAACAAAGGGGAAATAACCAGGGCGAAGTCTAATTGTAACATTCCTTTTGAATATTTCTCTTAATAGCACATTCATAAAGAATATTAAATTTGCAACAGAGATTTCTTTGTCTATCATCATGCCTTCAATCTGATAAAAGGTATTATCATGAGATGCATCTGTTGTTTCATAACGAAACACCCGCCCAGGTCCAATAATCCTTAATGGTGGTTTTAGCTTTTCCATACCTCTTACCTGAATTGCAGATGTATGAGTGCGAAGAAGATTGCCGTCTTCTGTCCAGAATGTGTCCTGCATATCCCTTGCAGGGTGATCCTTGGGAATATTTAAGGCTTCAAAATTATAATAGTCAGTTTCCACTTCAGGACCATCAAGAATCTCAAATCCCATTGAAGTAAAGATATCCTCAATCTCGAATTGCATTTGTGAGATAGGATGTAAATGTCCCTGATTTGGCTTTTTAGTAGAATCTGTTGAATTTAGTGTAACATCGATCCAATCCTCTTTTAGGATTTTGTCTATCCTTGAATTTAGAAGTTCAGACCTTCTATTTTCCAAGGCTTGTTCTATTCTTACCTTTATTTCATTTGAAAACTTTCCAAGGAATGCTCTCTCTTCCGGAGCAATATCACTAAGAGTTCTCAATATTTTAGTAAGTTCACCTTTTCTGCCTAGGACTCTGACCCTGATTTCATCCAAATCCTCTACACTAACTACTTCTTTAATATTTACCAAGGTATTAGATTCGATACTTTCAATCTTTTCTTTCATAATAGCACATAAAATCTTCCTGAATTGATTTACATAATAATTCTTAAAAAGGGTACTTAAAGTAATAAAATTACAAATAATAATCGAGTTATTTTGTATAACAAAACTATTTTGTATAAAAAAAAAGTCAAGATAAATAGTTGATTATTTTAAGATAGGTAGTTTAAAAAAAAAATGGAAGCTCTATCAATTGGGATAAAACTATAAAGACTTTATCTCTGGGATAATATAATATCATGAAACAAAAATGTAGAATATGCACGCAGACATATTGATTCAAAAATCGGGGGTTATCATTATAGAATACCGCATAAACCTTCTGTAGTTTAATCAATATTCATTATGATGCCATATTCCCAATATAACTGATTGCGCTGCTGATATTCATCACCATATCAGCAGCACCGATCTTTATTGCTTCAGCAGGCATTCCGAAAACTACTGATGATTCTTCATCCTGAGCAATTGTGCTTAATCCAGCTTCCTTTATTTCTAAAAGTCCTGCAGCGCCGTCATTGCCCATACCTGTAAGCAGAAAACCTGCAGAATTCTTTCCTGCAATTTGAGCAAAAGAGCGAAATAATACATCAACAGCAGGCCTATGTCTGTTAACAGGGGGTCCGTCATTTATTTCGACCCAGTATCCCTCTGAATCATTTCTTAACAACATGTGATAATTTCCTGGAGCCACAAGAACCATACCCTGATATAACCTATCACCATGTTCGGCCTCCTTTACATAAAGCCTGGAAATTCCATTAACCCTGTCAGCAAAGACTTTTGTAAATTTTTCTGGCATATGCTGAACAATAAGAATCCCAGGGACATTATTCGGAAGGGAGCGTAATATTTCAGCAATAACCTCTGTGCCCCCGGTTGAAGCGCCAATAGCAATAACTGCCTCTTTACTGATTTTCTGTTGTACAAGATTTTTTTTTGAAAGGATGACATCTGCTGTATACTTTTCACTTACTTTGATATCAGAAATATGTGATGCTGGTTTAAGGTCTAAATTCTTCCTTTTAACCTTAGACTTTCCAGCAATAATAACTTTTTCTATTAATTCTTCAGAAAATGATTCCCATGAATCTTCATCATCGATGTTTGGTTTTAGAATAAAATCGATTGCTCCTAATTCTAAAGCCTTGACAGTTGCTTTAGCTCCATTATCTGTGAGAGAACTCACCATAACAACTGGCATCGGTTGTGATATCATTAATTTAGAAAGGAATGTAATTCCATCCATTCTTGGCATTTCAATATCGAGTGTAAGAACATCAGGGTGCAAATTCTTTATCTTATTTACTGCAATATAAGGATCTAAGGCAGTGCCAACTACTTCAATAGCCTTAGATCTTGACAAGGCTTCATTTAATAATTTCCTTGTTACTGCAGAATCATCAACTATCAAGACCTTTATTGTATTCATAGTCCCAATATCTACTCCTTTTGAAATCTATTTCTCTTTTATAAACATTTTCATAAACAGATTTCCCAGCTAGCTTTTTAAGAAATATATTTCCGGTATGAACATCCATAATAATCTTTCTTGTAAATATATCCCCAACGTCTTCTTCAACAATTGGGACATCCTCCATCTCCAGCACGACTTTAGCTAGTCTAACATTATCACTAGGAACATTATTGATACCAACTTTAAGAACATGCCCTCCACCAAATACTTTAGCTATTAGGTTTCTTTTCTCAGAGCCATATTTCATTATTTCTGAAAATAATTCATTTATTGCAATAATTCCATACTTAGCAGATCTATCAAAAAAAATATCATTGTTTTTATTTCTCATTCTTCCTGGGAGCATAAAGTGATTCATACCAGATATTCTTTTAATAGGATCATGTAAACACACAGAAACACATGAACCTAAGAGAGTACTAATCATTTCATCATTATTTGATACATAAAATTCCCCAGGAAGGATTACCTGAATATTTTTGCCATACTTAAGGCTTTTCTTTGTATACACTAGATGACCTTTTCATAAATTGTATTCCCAATTAATGTAAATTTATCTGTAATTCCAGATAGAGTTTCAGAATGTCCGGCAAAAAAATATCCATCCTTATATAAATATTTATGAAATTGATTGAAAAGTCTTGTCCTAGTTTCATTATCAAAATAAATGATTACATTTCTACAAAAAATCAAATCAAATTGATGTTTCATTGGATAAGTTTCACAAAGAAGATTTAATCTCCTAAAATAAACTATATCTTTCAGTGAATCCTTTATTTTTAAAAATCCTTCATTCTCTCTAATCCCTTTATAAAAATATCTTTTTATAATCTCCTTATCAACATTTTCAAGGAGAGTTGACTCATAAATTCCTTCCTCTCCTTTTTTTAAAACAACTGTATCGATATCCGTTGCTAATATTTTTATATCTGGAATTTTTTTCCCTCGATAATATTCATTTAAAATAATTGCGATAGAATATGGCTCCTCTCCGGTAGCACATCCTGCACTCCATACTCTAATCTTTTTCTTATTATTTTTCTCAAATTTGGGCAGAATAATATCATTTAAAAAAATGAAATGCTTTTCTTCCCGAAAGAAATCGGTCTTATTTGTAGTTATACAGTTGATTAGATTAATTTTTTCTGTTTCATAATTATTAATTAGAAAATTATAATAATTACTGTAACTGTCAATATTTAATGCTCTCAATCGTTTCAATAGTCTAGACTGTAATAACGCCTTTTTAACATCAGAGAGTTTAATCCCGGATTCCTGGTATACTATATCCTTAAAAAGAGTAAATTCTTTATTTGTAATCTCTTTAAAATGTATATGATCTCTATTAATCATTATATATTATTCAAATAGAAAAAGTTTTCCATATTTTTCCTTATTTCTGAAAACTCTATCAATATATTCTTTTTCCATCTTTTTAAACTCAGAAGCATCATCATTTCTTTTAAGGAATAATCGAAAAACAGATCCTTCTAAGGGAAGAAAGTAAATCTTCCTTCTATAGCTACCACCCATATCTTCATTTTCAATATTTATTTTTTCTATATTAAAATATTCATGTAAAAATTTTACGTTGCTATCAACTATATTTTTATCAGTTTTACAGTTTTTACTATTATAACTAGCACCAAAAATTTTAGCTTTAAGATACTTTCTATCTCCTCCTAATTTTACTATTTCCGCCATAAGAAGTTCCATGTTCTGAATACCATGTTTTGCAATTTCATCAACAAAAATACCCTCAGTGCCGATCATCCCAGGAATAACAAAATGTCCCATTCCTCCTATTCCTCTATCCGTATCATATATACAAACAACAACAGTAGCTCCTGTTACAGTTCCAAGAATACAGCTCCTGTTTACAGCATAATAATCTCCAGGATAGAGAATATGAATCGGCTTGTCATGTTTTTTTGAACTATTTGTTATCATCTTTATTATTAGTGTTCTTCAATATCGATAGTATTAAATTCTTCATCTGTAAGTATCTTATCAACATTCAGTATAATGACAAGACTATCATCGACTTGTCCTATTCCTTTGATAAATTCAGTTTCAATATTACTAGTAAATTGAGGAGTAGATTGCATTGTAGATACTGGTATATTTGCTACATCTGATACAGAATCGACTATCATGCCGATTAGTTTTTCATTAACCTCAACGATTATAATTACTGTAAAGTTATCATATTCCCGTTCCTCCATTTTAAACTTCTTCCGCAAATCAATGACAGCAACAACTGAACCTCTGAGGTTTATTATACCTTCCATAAAATAGCTAGTGTTTGGCACATGTGTTATTTCAGTCATTCCAATTATTTCCTGAACCTTTAACACTTCAACCCCATAGGTCTCGTTGCCAATCAGGAATGTGACATGTTGAGCCTCTTCCTCTGGTTCATTGTCATCAACCTTATCTAATACTTCAGCTTCTAATCCTTTCATCTTTCAACTCCCTATCGAATTATTTTTTTTACAACCCCCAACAGGTCTTCCTGCCTGAAAGGTTTTACAAGCCAACCTGATGCTCCAGCGCTTTTACCCTCCTGTATCCTTGTGTCTTCCGACTCTGTAGTGAGCACAAGAACTGGAGTAAATTTATCAATTTTCCTAAATTCCTTTACAAAGGTAATTCCATCCATTACAGGCATATTTACGTCTACGATACACATTGCAATATCATCACCATTTTCCTTTATAAAGGAAAATGGTGATGATATTGCAATGTGTATCGTAGACGTAAATATGCCTGTAATGG
>JAXHTB010000296.1:0-5126 GCA_034190185.1 Spirochaetota bacterium
AGAAATTGCAATTATTCAGATATATAAACCCACTGCTTCTATCATCTAAAGGATGCAATATGAATAGTAACATCTTTTATATTCTAACATGCATTATAAATTATGAATCATTAGCCAGAATGCCATCTTTACATTGCTGTAGCTGGTTCAGGTTGCAGAAAATTCAGTCGGATTAGCTTCATTGCCCTATCGATTTGTAATATTATACTTCCATAATATATAAGGTAAGGAATGACAGATAATTATACAAAAATTGTCCGGGACAATCTTAAACACCTTTACAGTAATCTTCCTAAAGATCTTGCAAAGAACCTTCCTGGGGAGCAGGATGGAGAGCGATTTATCCTTTATGCATTTGGTGAAAAATGTATAATACAGCCAAATGGAATTACAATTGGCGAAGAAGATCACTCTTCAGTGTTAGGAATTTTAATATCTCTATATGCCTTGAATTCTAATTCAGAAATCTGTATCCCATTACCATTTAAATCATTCAGAGATTTCCCCAATAGCATGCCTTATGTAGGAGCTTTTACAACACATACTGAACAATTGCTTATCCCTCATGTAGCTAAAATAGAAAAAACAGTACAAAGAATTATCAAAACACTTAAAGGAGAGAAAGCTCCAACTGAAGCAGGAGGTGATTTTTCATTTCTTGTATACCCATTGCCGAAAATAGCATTATGTTATATTTTTTATAAAGCAGATGAAGAATTTCCAGCTTCTGTAACATGCCTTTATTCTCATAATGCAAATCAATTTTTACCAGTAGATGGACTTGCTGATGTTGGAGAATACACATCTAAAAAAATCATAAAAATAGTAGAACAATAATTTTAAGGGAACTAAAATATAACAATTTGCAAAGATACCTATCACCTGAGAATTTAAATATCATGAAGCTTTTATCTATCTGGATAAATAAATTAACTAGTGTAAAATTACACTTATAAGTTAATTAAATAGATTGTTAAGATAATAAATAAATTTATTACAAATATAATACCATACTACCTGTAAGAGGGAAAATTATGAAACCAAGATTAGAGATTAAAAAACGTATAGTATTTTTACACGGTGCATGGCATGGAGGGTGGTGCTGGAAAGATGTAGCTGCACAAATTAGGGATGAACATGGATTCTCTACAGATACTATTACGTTACCAGGTCACAATCATAATGAAAATCGTTCTGGAATTGAATTAACAACTTACTCAAAACATATTATCAGTGTATTAAAAAATGAACTAGATCCTGTAATACTAGTTGGTCATTCAAGTGCTGGTTTACTGATACAGGAAGCTGCGCCAAAAATTCGTGAAAAAATCTCATGTTGCATATTTATTAATGCATTTCTACTTCCAGATCATAGTTGTCAATTTGATCTTATGCCCCCTGAAGCAACAGATGCAATGAGAAATGCAGCAGAGATATCACCCGATAACTGTATACCTGTTATAGAAGACTTTGTACGAAATATGCTTATGTCTGGAGAATCTGAAGATATGCAGAACTATGTAATTAATAACATGGTTCCTCAGCCTATTGCTCTGTTTAAAAGCCCAATAAGTACAGAATCCTTTAAAATTACTGATATCCCTAGAGGATATATTTACTGCAAAGACGATGTCTCTTTGCCACCAGGTGCTTATTTAAGTATGCTTGAGAATGTTGGTATGAGAAAAGATGAAATTATAGAAAATGAAGGAGGTCATGAATCGATAATTACTAAACCCGATGTGATAGTTAGAAGTCTTATAAAATTCTTAGAAAGTAAGCTAAATCCAGTTTGGATTTAATTGAATGTATACAATATAATATATAGCAATCAGTGTGAAGAAATAAATACTTAATATAGCAATCAACTATATATGATTGTTCATTATAAAACTGATATTCAGATTTCAAATTATATCATTGATTAGTATTTGATGTTACGTTCATCAAAAAATAATTATACTAATATCGGTATGAGTAGCTTTTCTAAGAATTATTACTACTACTTACTTTTTAAGCTGTAGTAATAATGAAAACTGTTAATCTTATAATTAAAGAAAATAAAATAAAAGGAGTTAATATTCAATTATGATTTCACTTGGTATTATTACTATAAGTGACAGATCATCAATGGGTGAAAGAGATGATTTATCTGGCCCTGAGATAAAAAAATGGGCAGATAATAAAGGTTATATTGTTAAATCTATATCTGTCATTCCGGATGAGAAAGAACAGATTAAAAGAAAGCTAATTGAATATTCAGAAATGAATTTCGATCTCATTCTAACAACAGGGGGAACAGGTTTTGCTCCAAGAGACATCACACCTGAGGCTACTCTTTCTGTAATCGACCGTCTTGCACCTGGATTTGCAGAGGTTATGCGTTCGCGATCTCTTGAGATTACACCCCATGCAATGCTTTCACGCGCGGTTGCTGGTATAAGGAAAAGCAGCTTAATAATAAATCTCCCAGGCAGCCCAAAAGCAGTTCGAGAAAACCTGCAGTTTATAGAAAGTGCCATTCCTCATGCTGTTGAACTGATGAATGAGGAAAAAAATGACTGTGGAGTAACATAGTTTTGCAGTTTATGTCTATTATAGATATTCAGATGACTAACATCTCTTTTAAATAAAATTTAAAAATTACTTCATTTAGTAGGTAAAATGCTTCATACAATTATCTTTATTTCAATATTCATAATATTATATAGTAGCATATATTATTATATCTTCATTAGAAGCAGAAGCGCCATCGCATTCAATCTTAATTTAAAAAGATCGCATTTCATATTATTCATAATATTATATTTCACTTCAATTTTAGGACTGGTATTAAATACGGTATTCTATAATCCTTTATCCATTTTTTTCTATAAGATCAGCGTCTTCTGGTTTGCTTTAATGCTCTATTCCTTTATCTTTATTATAGTGATCGATATAGTCCGTTTATTATGTTTTATATTTAAGATTAAACCTGCAATTATTAAATTGCACTATAAAACAATCAAGATAATCCTTTTGTTAACAGTTTTTTTGGTCGAAACGATAATTATTGTAATTGGTTATCAAAATACAATGAATCTAAAGGTTACAGAACTAGACTTAAGGATTAATAAAGATGCAGGAAGATTAGAATCTCTGAATATAGTTATGATTTCAGATATTCATATTAATGCACTCACTACTAAGAAAAAACTTAGAAATATCATTAAACTTATCAATGAACAATCACCTGATATTGTTTTGTTTGTAGGCGATATCGTTGATACTCAAATAGATCCATTCAACAAACAGAATCTTGGGACTCTGTTTCTTGCGATTAATTCAAAATACGGAATTTTCGCAGTCACAGGAAATCATGAATACATAGGGGATCATATCAAGACAATTAACAGCCTCTCAAAATATGGTGTTACTTTTCTAAGGGATGATGTTATAAAAATTGAGAACAGCTTTTATTTGGTAGGAAGAGAAGATTTAAGCGCATACAGATCTCTTAAGAAAAAAAGAAAATCCTTAAAAGATTTAATCGTTAATAATAACAAAAAATATCCTATTTTACTGATGGATCATCAACCAATAGATCTTGATATTGCATCCGATAATGGAATAGATCTCCAGATGTCTGGTCATACTCATAATGGTCAGCTATTCCCTTTTAATCTTATAACAGATTTACTATTCGAACTGCCCTGGGGATACTTAAAGAAGGGTGAAACTCATTATTATGTTTCATGCGGTGTGGGTACTGCTGGAATTCCTTTAAGAACAGGCAGTTACCCAGAAATTGTTAATATAAAACTTATTTTTAATGAAAATAAAAACAGTAATAAATATATCAGTTCCTCTAAATAGATAAGCTGTATACTGCTATAATTATCAAATTTATAAAAGGAATTCCAAAATCTCTTTATATAAATAATTAAAGAAGAAATACTCAAATAAAAAATAACTCTCTTTAAACAATTAAGGAAAATCATACTAACTTCCCTTAAAAAATTACCTATTTGCCTTATGGGAATATTTATAAATATAGAAACATTTCAAATTATCTAAAATCTTGGATACCTAAAACAACTAAGATATATTTGAAAATTCTTTATTAATTATCAATTTAATTTGTAGTTTTATCAGTTAAAAACTTTTTAAATTGTTCTACTGTTTCCTCAGGTTTCTCAAACATTGGAGCATGACCACAATCTTTTATTATCACCAATTTAGAATTTGGAATCTCCTTGTGCAAAATATAGGCTGCTGAGACATGGCATAGCCTGTCTTTGTCTCCCCAGATAATTAGAGTTTTTATTTTATTCTTCCTTATTCCAAATGTATCAATTGCATACTTTTCATTCATCAGGTCCTTGCCGATCTTTTCATTAAACTCTTTGTTCTTTTTTGCCTGTAAAATGAAATAATCCTTTACAGGTCCCGGTATTGGAGGCACTTCCACAAAGATCCATTTTAGAAATTCATCAAAGTCCATTCTTGTTTCAATGATAAAGGGATTTTTATCTCCTTTTTCTAATATTTTCTGGAATTCACTTTTCTCTGCTTTTGGAACACCACCTGTGTTTAAAAGTGATAGGCTTAATACCTTCTCTTTTGCATATAATGCATAACTACCAGCAAGAGTTCCACCCATCGAATTCCCAATAATATGAAATTTTCCCAAATTCAGTTTATTACAAAATTCATCCAATCTTTTTGTTTGTTCTTTAATATTGTAATTTTTAGACTCAATCTTAGAGCTTTTGCCAAAACCCGGAAGATCTAAAGATACTACATGATATCCCGGAGTTAAATATTTTGCTATCATATACCAATTCTCTTTATTCTGTGCATATCCATGAATAAATAGCAAGGTTTCTCCTGTTCCACCTTCTGCATATATAACTTTATGATCATCTATTTGAATCGATTTTACCTCTAATCCTGCTGAACTTCTTTCCATATACATCGAGATATTAATTAAAACAGATGGGAAAAAGAAATAAATTATAATAAGTACCAATCCAGTAATTATAAGACCAATTATTATTTTTTTTAGCATACAACCTCCTTTATTAAAATATTTTTTTATAAATTAAAATTATTTAGAAATTACACATGAGCAACTATAAATAAAC
>JAXHTB010000297.1:0-5120 GCA_034190185.1 Spirochaetota bacterium
AGAGTAGATAGATAATCGGTCATCTTTTCGATTTAATTGAGAGGATGAGTAGTTTGTATCTTAAGAGCGTTACATATTATAGATAATAGCGGGCCTCTGCAATGCAGATATATCACTATATCGATGTAATTTACGGAGATTATTTCAGTGGATCTCTCTGTTAGTATAAATAACCTTAAATTAAAAAACCCTGTTACTGTAGCTTCCGGAACAGTTGGATATGGTGAGGAATTGTCTAAATTCATCGATATCTCAAAGTTGGGAGCTGTTTTTACTAAGGGATTATCTATTAAACCCAGAGATGGGAATAAGGGACCGAGATTGATTGAAACACCTTCTGGTGTTCTGAATTCAGTTGGTCTTGAGAATGTAGGCATCAAGAGATTCTTGAAGGAAAAACTGCCATTCCTGCTTAATAAAGGTGCTACAGTTATTCCGAATATTGCTGGTTTTTCTGTAGATGAAAATGTTGAGCTTTGTAAAATACTTTCAAATACAAGTGGTATTGCTGCTTTAGAACTTAATGTCTCTTGTCCAAATGTTAAGAAGGGGGGCATTGCCTTTGGAAGGGATATAAAAATATTTTCTAAACTTATAGAAAATGTTAGAAAGGCTGTTAAGTCAGTAATAATAGTGAAGCTTTCACCTAATGTTACAGATGTCTCTGAGTTCGCTTATATTGCAAAGGAATCCGGAGCAGACGCTGTATCTGTTGTAAATACATTTCTTGGAATGAAGATAGATATTGAAAAAAAAAGACCTTATTTTATTAATAATGTAGCAGGTTTAAGTGGCCCTTCCATTAGACCACTTGCAATTAGGATAGTCTATGAGATTTATGAAAGGGTTGATATACCTATAATCGGAATTGGCGGGATTGCTGATCTGGACGATATACTTGAGTTCATTATGGCTGGGGCATCTGCTATATCTATCGGCACTATGAATATGGTGAATCCATTTACAGCAATTGAGTGCCTTGATAAATTAAGAGAATATATGAAAATTGAAAATAATAATAGTATATACGATATTATTGGTATAGCACACAATGATCTTGCCTTATAATTAGAAATAAAGATCCATTGTGTCTATACAATCCAGAATGTTGTTAAAGATATAATATCAACAGGAGTTATGAATGAAGTATTGGAACCATAGAATGAACAGGATGACAGAATATATTCCAGGTGAACAACCTGATAATATTGAGGAGTATATTAAGCTTAATACAAATGAGAATCCCTTTGCGCCTTCCCAAACAGTACTTAGCGCTATAAAAAATGCGGCTAATGAAGAATTAAGGAGATATCCCAGCAGCGACTCTAGATCGTTAAGAATGGCTTTTGCTGAAAAGAATAATCTTCAATATGAAAATGTTTTTGTTGGAAATGGATCTGATGAAATTTTTACTCTTATTTTTCGTGGGTTTATTGAGCCTGATGGCCTCGCTTCATTTCCTTATCCTTCATATTCATTATACTATACAATGGCAGAGGCTAATGGTATTAAGTATGATAAAGTAAATCTAAATGATGAATTTGATATTAACTTTGAGGATTTTTTAGTTAAAGATTACGACCTAGTAATAATTGCAAATCCCAATAATCCTACTGGAAAGAGCGTGGATGTAGAAAAAATTCAGGATTTCCTGATGAACTTCAAGGGGCTTCTAGTTGTAGATGAGGCTTATGTCGATTTTTTTGGTGAAACAGCAATAAACCTTGTTAGCAGTTTTGACAATATCATAGTAACCAGGTCATTTTCAAAGTCATATTCACTTGCCGGACTTAGGGTCGGGATCGCTATTGCTCATAAGGATATTATAAGAGGATTCCTTAAGCTAAAGGATTCCTATAATGTTGACAGGATTGCTGAGGCTGGCGCAATTGCTGCTTTGCTTGATGAAAAGGGATTTAAATATAATATTGAAATGTTAAAAAATAATAAGGAATATATAGAGAACATACTGATAGATTTAGGATTTAGTATTGTGCCATCAAAGGCTAATTATGTATTTGTTAAGCATGCAAAAATGAAATCAAAGGATATTTATGAGAAATTAAAGAGGAAAAAGATACTTGTCAGATATATGGAAGGCGCAATTCAGTCAGATTATCTAAGAATATCTGTGGGGTCAATGATGGAAATAAAAACCTTAATAAAAGAGTTGTATTCTATATTGGAAGCCTGATTATTTTGCCTTGATTGTTGGTTATTGGATTTCTTAATATCAATTCGTCGAGTGTAAGTTTGTTATCTTCATAACGAAGGACATCTTTTTTATCAATCCATATGCTGAGCAGTTCTTTAGTACCCTTGGCCTTCCATAACAGTCCAATAACCATACCTACAATCTCTTTTTCGGTAAATATCGATCTGCATGAATGGATGGTGTATAAGATGTTGTCGATATGTTCCTTTAAAAGCATAGCTGCAATTTTAGTATATGGCTTATTATCAAAGTTAGCTCTGTGAGGAATATCTATGTCTAATCCCAGATATAACCTGTTTTTTGCGCTTTCTTTTGTATCAAAATAGAAACCTATACTGTTTTTTACAATTGACAAACCCTTCTTATTGATAATTATTCTGGCTATGCCTATGAGATGCTTATGATATTTTTTGTGATAATGAACTCCATTAGTTGTATATTGATCTGTCTCTACAAGATATGTGTCGTATTTGGAAATGTCTGTGTCACTATTATTGAGTATTGTTTTTTCTCTATTATTATTGATCTCTACTTTGTCGATTATCGGTTTTCTGTTGATTAGTATTTCTTTATCATTTACAGAACCGCAAGTTGACACGAAAAGCAGCATTGTAATAGTAGTTATTCCCTTGTAAGCCAATTCCTTGTTCCTTGATGTTTGTCTTTATATCAGTAATTTATATATATATATGATATTGTCGTTGTTCTATAATAAAAAGACAGGTCAGTAATTATATGTATCTGTCATTATGAAAATCCTAACTATATTTGAATAATATATGAAAGAGATGAATATTGTCAAGTACGATAGTTGGATCGATGATATGAGTGCGTTAAAAAAATTTGTGGAGATTTAATAATATAGTGATGTCATTCCTTTAACTATATTACCTTATATTATATAAGGATTACTTGAAACTGAAAACAATCTTCTAATTTTATAGGTAGAATAATATATGAAAAGCTTTAGTTACTTATTATTGATACTTTCTTCTTTGTTTATGTCATGTTTATCAAGAAATATATATTATCATATGCCTCCTGATTTTTTAAATAGGTCCTATGTTGGACTTGAAAATTTTATTGATAATTATATTCATAAATATAAAGGCAAAAAGACTGTTGTTGTTACTAATCACTCAGGTTTGGATTTTCAATTAAATAAGAATATTGATCTTTTAAGAAAAAACGGTTTAGAAATTGTCTTTCTACTTGTTCCAGAACATGGACTTTTTGGATATCAAAATGAATATGATAAAAAGGACTACAATGTTCAGGATAATATAAATGCAGTAGTTTACAATCTTCATAAATTAAATGAGAATTCCTTAAGGGCTCTTTTGAAAGTGACAGATATTGTTATTTATGACATTCAAGATATGGGGATGAGATGCTATACATATATTTCATCGCTAAAATTTATTATGGATACATTAAAGGGAAGCGACATAGAGCTTATTGTACTAGATAGGCCCAATCCTATTGGCTTTTTAGGAGTGGATGGCGCATACCTTGAGAGAAGATTTTATTCCAGACATATTAGCGCTTTTCCTGCGCCATTTATATATTGTATGACTATAGGCGAAGCAGCTTTATACTATAAAGGAGAATATGTTAGAGATCTAAACCTAACAGTAGTCCCTATTTTATATTATAATAGATTAATGTTGTATAATGAAACAATGCTTCCATGGACACCTCCATCCCCTAATCTACCGACCTATGAATCTTCAGTTTTATATTCAGCAGTTGTGCTTCTTGAAGGAATAAATATCTCTCTTGGCAGGGGAACCACAAAACCCTTTGAATATATTGGAGCACCATGGATAGAGCCTTTAAAATTTTGTAAGGGATTAAAGTCTTTAGGACTGGATAATTTTAGATTCAGACCGATATATTTTAAGCCAACATTTTCGAAATATAGTGATGAGAGATGTGGAGGTGTTCAAATTTTTTATGTTGGAGGGAAATTCAGCCCAACAGAAGTTTCTTATAGGCTTACCAGATATATAATGGCAGCTTATAATGAATGCAAATGGGAGAAGTATAAAAATTATTATGATATCGATTATCTAGCCGGAACTGATAGGTTCAGAAAGTCTATTGAAGAAGGCAGCAGTTATAGTAGATATCTAAAAGAGATTAAAGGTGGAATTAGCTGGTATAAAAGAATCAGGGAAAAATATCTAATATATCATCCCAAATTCGATAGCATATTATTTCCTGATGAGATATTTGACAATATTTCTATGAATTTATAATATCATGATAATTGAATATATAATAAAATTAGGGATAAAAATACAATGAAGATTAAGTTGCCTCATATATGCTTTTTTGGATGCGGAGTTATTGCTGCAAGACACGCTAAACTGCTTAAGAAACTCTATCCAAAAATCGAAATTTCCTTTGCAAGCAGAAGCATATCAAAGGCTAAAGCTTATACTTCAGCTTATAAGGGTAGTATAGGCTTTGGGAACTACCAGGAAGCTGCAGAATCTGATCTGTTTGACATAGCATTTATAACAACACCTCCATCTTCTCATTATGAGCTTGCCATGCTAAATGCTAATAATAGAAAGGATATTATTGTTGAAAAACCTGTTGCACGTAATCTAAAAGAATTGAGCGGTTTAGAAAAGGCAGTATCTAAAAATAATGTAAGATTTACAGTAGCAGAAAATTATCTTTATAAATCATTTCTAAAGCGTATAAGATTATATATAAGAAAGGGTTATATAGGTAGTCCGCTTTTTATTGAATTGAATAAGACCAATAGGGACACGATGGTGTAGTGAATGATTCCTCGGTGTCGTCCGAGTACCCTTCCGAATTCATCCATGATCTCACCTTCGGTCACCTCGTTTTTATCAAAAAGCGTGGTGTAGTCGCCGCTGATAAAATC
>JAXHTB010000298.1:0-5119 GCA_034190185.1 Spirochaetota bacterium
TTCCTTCTCTTTCTCTATTTGCTCTTTCTGTGAGACATTAGGTTCTGGAGCAGTTTTTGGTTCTGGTTTTTTAAAATAATTCAGCCATACAACCCAAATAAGAAGCGATAATATTATCGCTAATATCATTTTTTTATCCATACAACCTTCCTTTTATTACATGAATGCATGATCAGGATCAATATCTAATATTATAATTCAAATTAATACTAAAAATATTCAGTATATTCATCCGAATTATTATAATTCTATATACCTCAAAAATCCCATGCATAATTGTACTTGAGATACTTTTAATGTAAAACTGTAATAAAAAATCTAAACATAGAAGAAGAAAACAGGTCACTTGAGATGTTTATACTTCATGGGGAAAGTCATGCTTTTAATTACAAGGAGCTGAAAGAGGATTATGGAATAGGATCATACCCACCTGAACAAAAGGGATTGCATCTTAGAATTCTTTTGAAAGATAAAAAAATACCTTTTAAAAGACCATGTTTTTTTAAAGCATGCATTGTATATACAGAACAGGTTGGGTAAAATCTGCAAGCTGAAGGCAGAAATGGAGAAATAAGCAACTTATATAACTTTATAAAGACAATTATTATCAATACTAATGGTTTAAATATTTTCACTATTGTAAAACACCTGATTTTTTTAACAAAGATTCAATAATCTTCTGCATATTAGTAAAACATAGTTTTTTAAAATCAACGGACGGTCTAATTATAATAAAATAACCTTCATTAACATCACGTAATAAATCTCTGCAAATAGCTCTTATTCTTCTTTTCGCCTTATTTCTAATAACAGCATTCCCATAACTTTTGCTAATTGGAATACCAATGTAAATAATTCGATTTAAATATGAATTCCCCTTTCCCCTATGAGAAGCAACTCTTCCCTTATCTAAATATTTTAATATAGTTATTTGTACTTCCTTTTGCTGAAACTTTCTTCCCTTCTTGTATACCTCCTGAAAATCCTTTTTGCCTTTTAAGGAAGAAATCTTTTTCATAAATTATTTCTATCAATTAGTCGATCACTTTTCGTCTGAAACAGTTAATTTATGTCTGGACTTTTTTCTTCTTCTTCGTAGGATATCTCTCCCCGCTGCTGTGCTCATCCTTGCCCTGAAGCCATGTTTTCTGGCTCTTTTTATTCTACTAGGTTGATATGTCCTTTTCATCTCTAATATCTTATCCTTCCAAATTTTTTATTAAGATAATATCATTTTATTTATTGTCAATACTATTTTTCACTAAATAGATATATTATTATATTTTCTTATTATTTCAAACAATAATATATAATAGAAACAAAATAACGTCATATCTACAGATGGAAGTATGACATAGAAGAGGGGTTAAACCTAATGACCTGTAAAGCAGCGCGAAATACTCTAGCATTCAACGAATTATTAAAAATCTACTTGCTTTCGATCCATTTCATCATTTTTCTTAATTCCTGGCCAACCTTCTCCATCTGATGTTCAGCCTGTATTCTCTTGGAAGCCTTAAAATTCGGCCTTCCTGCAATATTCTCTAAAATCCATTCCCTGGCAAATGAGCCATCCTGAACCTCAGATAATACCTTTTTCATTTCCCTGCGGGTATCTTCATTTATTATTCTTTTTCCAACCTTATAATCGCCATACTCAGCAGTATCTGAAACAGAATATCTCATATATTTAATTCCACCCTGATAAAAGAGATCAACAATTAGTTTTAGTTCATGCAGGCATTCGAAATATGCAATCTCTGGTTGATAACCTGCTTCAACAAGCGTGTCAAATCCAGCCTTTACAAGCTCAGAAACACCACCGCAAAGAACGCATTGCTCCCCAAAAAGATCTGTTTCAGTTTCTTCTGTAAATGTTGTTTCAATTACACCTGCTCTTGTTGCGCCTATACCCTTTGCATATGCTAAAGCAACTTCCTTAGCCTTGCCCGAAGCATTATTCTCTACAGCAATAAGACATGGAACACCTCCCCCTTTTTCAAATTCGCTTCTTACCAGATGTCCAGGTCCCTTTGGCGCTACAAGAATAACATCAACGTCTTCCGGAGGCAGGATCTGTCCGTAATGAATATTAAAACCATGAGAAAAAACCAGGGTCTTTCCAGCTTTCATATGCTGTTTCACCTCGTTTTCATATAATTTTGCTTGAGCATCGTCTTGAGCAAGTATCTGTATAATATCAGCCTTTTCCGCAGCTTCAACTGCTGATACAGGAGTAAAATTATGAGAAAGGGCAAGCTTATAACCTTCGGAATTGGGCAATTCTGCAACGATAACATCTATTCCGCTTTCACGTAGATTCTGAGCCTGTGCATGTCCCTGACTTCCATATCCTATTACTGCTATAGTTTTATCCTTTAATAAATTGAGATTTGCGTCATTATCATAATACATTTTAGCCATATTATATCTCCTTGTTTAATTATTTATTATCAGTTTTAACGACTATTTTTTATGCCTGATATTTTCTAATTGCCACACACTTTCAATATTATCATGCATAACGACCAGTAAACCCAGATGTTCCTTCCCCTCAAACTGAGAAATGGCATACATGATCCGTTGATAAATTTATATAACTTTAAAATCATCCCTTCATCATAGATATCCTGCCAGTCCTGATCAATTCCCTAATTGTATAAGGTCTTAAAAGCTCAATAAAATTGTCTAATCTATCAGGATCCCCCATTATCGCTAATGTTATTGTTTTTTTTGTTATATCTACCATTTCTGCATTCAACATATCTGCGACTTGATATATCTCTGCCCTTTTAGAAGGAAGGGCATTTACTATGATAATTGCCAACTCCCGCTGAATTGATGGCATTTGCGAATGATCCATTACCTTTATAACATCAACAAGTTTATTAAGCTGCTTCTTTACCTGTTCAATTATCCTATCATCGCCCTTTACAACAATAGTCATAATAGATATATCTTCATGTTCAGTCTCGCTGACAGCAAGGGAATCGATGTTATAACCTCTTGCTGAAAAAAGACCGGCAACCCTTGCTAAGACACCGGATTTATTCTCAACTTTTACAGAAATTACATGCTTCATGCCAGTTCCCTCATAATAATATCCTTAATAGACTTCCCGCCAGGGATCATTGGATAGACATTCTCCTCTTTTTCAACATGAAAATCAAGTATGACAGGTTTATCCTTTACACTTAGAGCCTTTTTGATAGCCTCTTCCACTTCGCTCTTTTCTTTTACTCTGATCCCAATTGCTCCATATGCATCTGCTATCTTAACAAAATCCGGGCTAAATTCCATGGAGGTATGAGAATATCTTCTTTCATAAAAAAGCTGCTGCCATTGCCTAACCATACCAAGATATCCATTATTCAGGATAGCGATTACTATTGGGAGTTTATGCTGTACAGCTACAATTAGCTCCTGAATATTCATCTGAATAGACCCATCACCTGCAATATCTATTACCTTTTTATCCGGCCTTGCAAGCTGGGCGCCGATCGATGCAGGAAATCCAAATCCCATTGTGCCAAGGCCTCCTGATGAAATAAATGTCCTGGGTTTAGAGTATTTATAGAATTGAGCAGCCCACATCTGGTTTTGACCCACTTCTGTACAGATAATTGCATCCCCCTTTGTTAGCTCATAGATCTTTTCAACAACATACTGCGGTTTTATTTTTTTTATCTCATTATATTTTAATGGATGCTCTGTCTTCATTTTCATAATTGTTTCAATCCAATTGTCAATTTTAGGAGCGGAGACGATCTTATTAATTTCTGCAAGAATTGTCTTACAGTCTCCCACAATTGGTATATCAACTACAACATTTTTACTAACTGATGCAGGATCAATATCGATATGTATAACCTTAGCTTTTGGTATAAATTCAGAAATCTTTCCTGTAACCCTATCATCGAATCTTGCGCCAACAGCAATAAGCAAATCAGAATCATGAACCGCATGATTTGCATAATAAGACCCGTGCATACCAAGCATTTCCAGCGAAAGTGGATGAGTTTCCGGGAACGCTCCCAGACCAAGCAGGGTTGTAGTTATAGGAATCCCTGTCTTTTTAACAAATTCTCTCAACTCCTTAGTAGCATTAGATATTATTACACCTCCTCCTGAATATACAACGGGCCTTTTGGATGATTCAATCAATTTAATAGCTTTTTTGATCTGAACAGGGTGTCCTTCATACACAGGTTTATATCCTCTTATATCAATCTTCTCTGAATATGTAAACGTTGTTTCAGAATTGGACACATCTACAGGCACATCAATAAGAACAGGTCCGGGACGGCCTGTTGAAGCGATATAAAATGCCTCTACAATTATTCTGGAAAGATCCTTTACATCCTGTACAAGATAATTATGCTTTGTTATAGGTCTGGTTATACCTGTAACATCAGCTTCCTGGAAAGCGTCATTGCCTATCATATCGGTTGATACCTGTCCTGTAAAGATAACAATAGGGACTGAATCCATATGGGCTGTTGCTAAACCTGTGACAAGGTTGGTAGCGCCAGGACCTGAGGTTGCAATTACAACACCGACTTTACCAGATGCTCGTGCATATCCATCAGCAGCATGAACAGCGCCCTGTTCATGCCTGGTTAGAATAAATTTGAATGGTGCATTAAATATATGATGAAATATTGGGATTACTACTCCCCCCGGATATCCGAACATATATTCAACACCCTTCCTTTTAAGGCATTCAATAATAATCTCTGCACCTGACAGCTTCAATTTTCCACTCCAAAAAGTATAAGATATTGTTTTCTAAAAAAAATTTTTATACTGCTTCATAATATTAAAATTTACATAAATAATCAGGATAATAACCTATAGAAGAATTATTAATTGTTATATCATCTAATCTTATATAATTATAAAGAAACTAATATACTTTAAATTAATATTGTAAGTCAATCATTAAAATTATATAATTGTTCAGCTTCTATAAAAAAATAATTCACAGCTAAATGCGCTCAGAAAAACTGAATCAATTGTATAAAGTCATCATATATGGATAAAAATTCTCTGTCGCAAAAAAAATTTTTTAATAATAAATCCTAGGAAATAAAAATGAAAAAAATAATCATAATTTTTT
>JAXHTB010000299.1:0-5080 GCA_034190185.1 Spirochaetota bacterium
ATTTTAATCAGTTACCAAATAATTATTATACGATAATAGAGGAGGGTACAAATGAAGAAGTATAGTTGTTTTTTTTTAGTTTTCAGCTTCTATCTTATTGGGGTATTACAAGCTTCAGCTAAGGATCTGCAGATCAGTGAACAAACAGATGCATGCATTGAATGTCATAATACAATTACTTCAGGTATTGTCGCTGATTGGAAAAGAAGCCGCATGGCTAAAGTCACCCCAAATGAAGCATTGAAACAACCTGAACTTACTCGCCGAATCTCTGTTACTAATGTTCCGAAAGATATGAAAAATCATATAATTGGTTGTTATGAGTGTCACTCTATTAATAATGCAGATCACAAGGAAGCAGCTTTTGAACACAATGGTTTTTACATTCACACTGTAGTATCATCACGAGATTGCTCTATATGTCATAAAATCGAATCTGAACAGTACAGTCACAATATTATGAGTGAGGCCTACGGCAACCTTATGCTTAATCCTATATACAAAATGCTGGTAGATTCAATTAATGGAATTCAGGATTTCAACGGTAAAAAGTTATTTCTCAAACCACATAAGGATGAGATTACTAATGCTGAATCCTGTCTTCACTGCCATGGCACAATTATTAAGATTGATGACAAGGTGGTTAGGGAAACAGACTTCGGCAAAATGACATTTCCACGCCTCAAAGGCTGGCCAAATCAGGGGGTTGGCCGCATTAATACCGATAATAGCAAGGGCTCCTGTACTTCATGTCATCCGCGTCATTCCTTTTCAATAATATTAGCCCGTAAACCTGCAACCTGTTCAAAATGTCATAAAGGTCCCGATGTCCCTGCATCAAAGGTCTACAATGTCAGCAAACATGGTAATATCTATAATTCTCTTAAACATAAATGGGATTTTAATGCTGTACCCTGGCAAATTGGAACTGACTTTGGGGCGCCTACATGCGCTGTATGCCATATCAGCCTGATCGTTGATAATGATGGAAATGTTATTTCTAAACGTTCGCATCAAATGAATGACCGTATCCCCTATCGGCTTTTTGGAATCTATGCTCATCCCCATCCGATCAATGCTGATACAACAATTATCAAGAATAAATCCGGCTTGTCCCTGCCGGTTGATTTGAGCGGTGAACCCGCCTCCAAGTATCTGATAAATGCCAAGGTCCAGGAGAAAAGACGTCATAATATGCATAAAGTCTGCTTGGGCTGTCATTCAACCTCATGGGTTGAGAATCAATACAACAGGTTTAAATACATCATAGAAGAAACAAACATCATGACACTTACAGCAACAAAGATCTTATTAACAGCATGGGAAAAAGGTGTAGAGAAGGGACTTGACCAAAAAGATAGTATCTTCAATGAATTGATCGAAAAGAAATGGGTTGAACAGTGGCTCTTCTTTGCCAACTCTATACGCTTTGCCAGTGCAATGGGAGGTGCTGATTATGGAGTCTTTGCAGATGGCCGCTGGTATTTAAGCAAAAACATTCAGGAAATGACAGAGCTTCTTAAACTCAAATTGACACTAATGAAAATAAAAAAAACAAAATAACATTAATCTATATCAATTCATTTATCATTTAAATAGATATCAGAAAAAAAGAAAATGATAGAAATAATAACTTAAGGATTAGAATAATTACAGATATACCATTGTGTATTTTTTCCCAGGTAGTCTTAACTCTCTAACACTCTTATATTGAATTCTATCTAAAACATAATGATGTATCCTTTTAATATTTTGTATAGGTTTTTTAATAAAAAATGCTATATCATTATTCCTGATATTTTCGGCGCTACTCTTTCTATTGATGCTACCTTTAAATTCAACTATTGTAAGGTCAATATTATCAGCATCAACTGTTTTACAAAAATATTTTAGGCATGAAGTAAGAAAAAAATCGGTTGAAAGATAGCACTTTGATGCAATAGTTCTCTTAATAATATATGAATAACTTTTAAGATTGAGACAATCAGCAACTGTTATACAAAGTTTAATATTTATCAAACCTTTTGCTTTAACATGCTCAACAAGGGTCTTAGCATCATCGATCCTTTTTATATCTCCACTTATTACAACATCCTTCCCTGTTTTCAAGATAATTGCATTAGCGCTCTCATTCCTAAATACTATGATCTGATTTTTGTAAAGAGATTGACTATTATATAAAATAAACCATGCAGTCAAGAGGAAAGCAGGGATTGAGAGAACTGTTATCTTTTTATTTTGAAATAAAGGAATGAGAGGAATGATAAGGAAGGAGTAAGGCAGCAGTAATAAAGATATTATATTTTCAACATGGAAATGACCATCTATGCTAGAGAAGAATTTTATAATATATAAGACAAAGCTGAAACCCTGTTCTGTTATAAATGCAACGACCTGACCTCCCTGAAACGTTAGTAGTGAAATAAGGTTCGATGAAATTGAAAGGACAAGGATTATTGCCATCATCGGCACTATTGCGATGTTGGAAACTACACTAGTAAGATTTACTTCTTTCATATGCAAAAGGATAACAGGCAAAACAATTATTTGAGCTGAAAGTGTTACAGCTAATGAGTTAGAGAGCATGGCTGGTAAAAATCTAAATATCCCTTGATAAATCCTGAAAAATAATATTATGCCTATTGTTGCGCCAAAGGATAACTGAAATCCCATTTTGTAAAGCTCACCTGGAAAAATAAGAAGGATAATAATAGCTGCAAGGAACAAAGTATTTAGAATATTTCTATCCATATCAAAAAATCTCTGAACAGAAAAGACAAGAAGCATTATAAAGGCGCGCATTAGCGACACCGGCATATCTGTTATATAAAGATAAAATAAAACAACCAGGGAAATCACAATAAGAATAATTTTTCTGTTTATTCTAAAAGCCCCAAGAAGAAACAGAGGTAATGCAGAGATTATACCAACGTGAAGTCCGCTGGCTGCCAGGACATGCAGCGCACCTGCTCTTTTAAATTCATAGATTGTTAATTTATCAATATAATTTTTATTTCCGAAATAGAGAGCTTTTAAAACCCCGGTTGTATTAATATCAAAGAGGGAGGATAAATTATTATTAATGCTGTTTCGAATTCTTTGCTTAAAAGATACAGATGCAGATTTTGCAATCTTACAATTTTTTTCATTCAGATAGAATATATATCTGATCCCCTTTCGAAGCAGTGTGCTTTCAAAGTAGGTCTGTTTCTCTCTGTTCAGTCGTATCTCATCTGGTCTTGTGAATATTATAATCTCATCCTTAGGCTTTATAGCCATCTTGTTATATATATAACATACGGCCATGTTGGATATATTCTTATATTGATGACCCCTTTTATCGACTTCTCTAAATCTAATTACCACCTCTCTGCTATATCTTAAAACCCTGATCTGCTCAACAATCCCATAAAATTTCTTACATTTATTATCAATAGGGGAGTATTTTGTAATGTCAATTATCCTCATGGGCATGATAAACGAAATCAATAGTGAGAGGAATAAAATTCTCTTTCTTAATGTAGATTTATTATCATATACTGTTTTATCAATACTCGCGCCGTCACTATTTGAGAATTTAATAATCATAAAAAATATAGGAATGGAAAAGATTGCAAGAGATAAGCCAATGTAAGATTGAAACGTTGATTTTAGGATTAGTGAGTAGGTTATGATTATTGATGATGAGGATAATATAAGTGTGAGCAGGGATGGTACGAATAACTTTTTAGCAATTTCTCTATATTTTTCCAATTCTTTTGACCAGACCCAAATCGATTCCCCATGAAAATTTTGTGGAATCCTCTCCTATGCCAAAGCTGCCATACCGGCCTTTCAGATCAAAGATAATATTCCAATCCCAGTTATAGCGGTAAATAGATCCAAGTGTCAGAATAAAGCCAGCACCTCCATCGTAACCAATATTAGAAGGGGGTGTTTCAAGATACAATCCCAATCCAGAGGTCAAAAGTATTTTTTTATCCAACTCGTAGGCATATTTCCCAATTGCATTATATATTAAATGCGAAACCGATATATCCGGAGAACTATCATTACTGTTATAAATATAATGCATAGAAATTTCACCTACTAAATATCTAATATAGATATTTAGCAGCAGTCCGCAATTCAAGAAACCTCCCCTAACCTGCTTTGTCTTTCTCTCATCTTCAAACCAATCTTTATATTCAATATGGTTTAAACCTCCTCCAACCACGCCACCTGCATAAGTAAAGAAGGATTCCTGCGCTAAAAGACTTATTGATGGGATAAAGAATAGAAATGATAATATTAAAATTGTAAATTTCTTCATTTAACCTCTTTTAATATTTATGTCAATTCTCAACTATTCGTATTCTCATAACTATCTAATATCCAGGGGATTCTTCTGGATCTGAGCTGTTGATGGAACATTGAAATTAAAAAAACCTGGAACGATCTTCTCTCCGGTCTTTATACCAGATAAGGAAACAACAAATCCTTCACCTTGTGCATTTTCAAAGAAGGCTTCCTTTAAAAGGAAAGAGGAGTCCAGTGTTAGCGTAATGTCCGGATATATTTCATCCTTATCTTCTTCATAACTATTATCATCATTATTTTTGCTCTCAATCCTGCTTTCATGCACATCCTGCTTGATCTTTAATTTTAGAATAATGACAGACTTGGTCCTGGAAATTAAAATCGGGATATAGGAATCGATATATCCAATAATCCCGCTCTCACTATTCTTCTCGAGCTCCTGGATGCCGCATACATTAGATGCAGAATCGTAGATAAATAACTTCTTCCCATTAGACACTATGATCTTTCCACGAGGTTTGTTAAATTTTATATATATTTGTCCTGGATTTTGATATCGAAAAACACCCTTATAACTTCTTCCGGCAGATAAAGAAATTGATATCACACCCTTCATTGTTTCAATATCAATCATCCTCTTTTTAAAACCTTCAACCACTTCTTCTCCCTTTAAGGCAAAGGTGTTATCTGCAACAAAAAACATAATAATTGATACTGTAAATATCCTAATAAACATTTATACCTCTAATTCTGATGATGTAATTATCTGCACTATTTTTTC